>NZ_MCIG01000021.1 GCF_001705035.1 Curtobacterium sp. UCD-KPL2560
ACCACCAGACCATGCGGCCAGTAGTCCTATCCAGTATTAGACGTCGTTTCCAACGCTTATCCCAGAGTCAGGGGCAGGTTACTCACGTGTTACTCACCCGTTCGCCACTAATCACAGAAGCAAGCTCCTGATCATCGTTCGACTTGCATGTGTTAAGCACGCCGCCAGCGTTCGTCCTGAGCCAGGATCAAACTCTCCGTAAAAAAATTACAACCAACACCGAAGTGTCAGCGAGTTGAAACTGACTGTCGACTGTCCACTGGACAATCTTCAATCCAAAAGGAATTGTCTCCGACCCAACCAACCAAAAGGCCGGCCAGGCACGGGGTCAATAAATTGGCATTGACAATGTGCACGCTGTTGAGTTCTCAAGAACCAGACGCACCCACCGCTCGACCCGGTCGAACCGGATTCCGCCAGAGGGGCTTGTGTACTTGGTTGCCACCGGCAACGCGTCGGACCGAGGTCCTGTGGCTCATCCCGTAGGAGAGGGCCGGTGGAATAGTCATCCTAGGCGTCGGAGCGAACGAGTGCAAGACCCGATCTGAACTCCAGTGGAGGATGGCCCCCACTTGAGGCCGGCAGGCTCTGGGCTCTCGCTCCAGCCGCTCCGCCGCACCTTTGGGGTGACGAGAGGAAACTATACGCAGCGTTCGGAGGCCTGGCCAACACCGGCCCCATCCCGGGCGTGTCGCACTGTGCAACACCGGGGGCGCCCGGGACCGCGATCCCGAGCGCCCCCGGACGCGACGACGCCCGGCGCCCCTCGTCGGAGAGCCGGGCGTCCGCAGGAACGCAGTACCTCAGGACCTCAGGACCTCGGGACTGCAGGGCCGCAGGGCCGCAGGGCCGCAGGGCCGCAGGTCAGCCGATCGTCACACCGGCGAGGGTCTTCTTGCCACGGCGGAGCACCACGACACCGGCCGGCAGCGCGAGGGCACCGATGGTCGCGGTCGCATCGGTCGCGCGGACGTTGTTCACCGAGACCCCGCCCTGGTCGATCGCTCGCCGGGCCTCCCCCAGCGACTTCACGAGCCCGGTCTCGACCAGGGCGCGCGCGACGTCGACGTCACCGCCCAGCACGACCGAGCCCGGGAGCTCGGCGATGGCCGACCGTAGGGTGCGGTCGTCGAGTGCGCCGAGGTCGCCGTTGCCGAAGAGCGCGGCCGACGCATCGATCGCCGCCTGTGCCGCATCGGCGCCGTGGACGGTCGTCGTCACGTCGAGCGCGAGCGTCCGCTGCGCTTCGCGACGGAACGGTTCGTCCGCGACGGCCTGCTCCAGGCGCGCGATCTCGTCCCTGGTCAGGAAGGTGAACTCCCGCAGTCGCGCGACGACGTCGGCGTCCGACGTGTTGAGCCAGAACTGGTAGAAGGCGTACGGCGAGGTCATCTCCGGGTCGAGCCAGATCGCGTTGCCCTCGCTCTTGCCGAACTTCGTGCCGTCGGAGTTGGTGATGAGCGGGGTCCCGAAGGCGTGTACCGACGCCCCCTCGGACCGCCGGATCAGCTCGGTCCCGCTCGTCAGGTTGCCCCACTGGTCGGACCCGCCGGTCTGCAGGGTGCAGCCGTACTGCCGGTAGAGCTCGCGGAAGTCCAGCCCCTGCAGGATCTGGTAGCTGAACTCGGTGTAGCTGATCCCGGCGTCGGACTGCAGCCGCGCGGCGACGGCGTCCTTCTTGAGCATGCTGTTGACGCGGAAGTACT
This sequence comes from Curtobacterium sp. UCD-KPL2560, assembly GCF_001705035.1. GTDB lineage: Bacteria > Actinomycetota > Actinomycetes > Actinomycetales > Microbacteriaceae > Curtobacterium. The sequence continues at coordinate 1,707 of NZ_MCIG01000021.1, forward strand.
TGCCGACCTCCCGCAGGAAGTCGATCGCCGAGAGCGGCGCGGTCCAGTCGAGGTTGTTCACCAGACGGACCGCGTTGTCGCCCTCGGGGCTGAGGAACCGGGACACCTGCCCCTGGAGGCGGGTGACCCACTCGGTCACCGTCTCGCGCGTGTTCAGGGTGCGCTCGGCCGTGGGTCGCGGATCGCCGATGAGACCGGTCGAGCCCCCGACGAGGGCGAGCGGCTTGTGGCCAGCCAGCTGGAGTCGCCGCATGGTGAGCAGCTGCAGCAGGTTGCCGCAGTGCAGGGACGGAGCCGTGGGGTCGAAGCCGCAGTAGTACGTGACCGGCTCGCCGTCGAGGGCCTCCTGGAGTGCCGTCTCGTCGGTGGAGACGTGCACCAGACCGCGCCAGCGCAGTTCGTCCCACACCGAGGCGAAGGTGGGGTCGTTCTGCTGGCGTGTCAGGACATCGTGATCGGTAGCGCTGGACACACCACGATCGTAGCGGCGCCTCCGCGCCGACGGCGCCGGTCGGGAGGCCCGCCCCACCCACCCACGGGTGGATCACCTGGTCCGGCGGGGACTCCGTCGTCCGGAGGGGGACGTCGGCTCGCCTCAGTCGACGGCGCCCTTGTGCCGTCGGTACGACGAGACGGTCGGGTCGCCCGTGAGCCACCAGCGCCACGGGAAGGACGCGCCGCCGGCGGTGCCGCCGACGCCGACGCGCGGTCCCCGCGAGATGCGGCGCACGCCCGGCCGCACGTCCTCGGACAGGAGCTCATCGACCACCGCAGCCGGCGGGGCGGCGGCGAGCCGCGCCTCCAGGCCGGGTGCCAGGGTGAGCACGTACGGGCCGGACCCGTCGAGCAGCGACGTCCCGTCGTCGGTGCCGAGCACCGCGCCGAGTGCCTGGCCGAGGTTGCCGGGGCCCCGTGCGAGTGCGGCGCTCGGCACACCGTCCCCGCGCCGTTCCCGGGCGACGGGTCCACCGTCGACGACCTCCGCGGCACGGAGGAGCGAGCCGGACGAGGTGCCCTCGGCCGCGCTCACCACGTTGACGCAGGTGTGGATGCCGTACGAGCGGTAGGCGTACAGGGTGCCCGGGCCTCCGAACAGGTGGCGGTTGCGCTCGGTCATGCCCCGGTGCCCGTGCGAACCGGGGTCGGTCGGGCCCCAGTACGCCTCGACCTCGGTGATGCGCAGGGTCACGCCCTTGCCGGTGATGGTCGCGCCGAGCAGCCCCGGTGCCGAGGTCGGTGCCGGGAGCTCGAGCAGGGAGCGGAGTGCTGCGGTCGCCGCGGTCCCTCCGGCCGTGGTGTCCGCCGCGTCCTCCCGGCCTTCCGCGCCTTCCGCGCTCGTCGCGCTCATCGCGCTCGTCGCGCTCATCGCGCGAACGGTGCTCCGGCGGCGAGCGTGCGGACGCGGGCGGTGAGCGACGCGAGCTGCTCGGCGACGCGGTCCGGCGCGGTACCGCCGACACCGGCGCGCGAGGACACGCTGCCCTCGATCGTGAGCACGCCGCGCACCGCCGGGGTGAGGTGCTCCGACACGGCGCGGTACTCGTCGTCGGTGGGGGCGTCGAGCTCGATGCCGCGCTCCTCGCAGTACCGGACGAGTGCACCGGAGACCTCGTGCGCGTCGCGGAACGGCACGCCCTCGCGGACGAGCCACTCGGCGACGTCCGTCGCGAGCGAGAAGCCCTGGGGGGCGAGCTCCGCCATCCGGTCGGTGTCGAAGGTCAGCGTCGCGACCATGCCGGTGAACGCGGGCAGCAGGACCTCGAGCTGGGCGACCGAGTCGAAGACCGGCTCCTTGTCCTCCTGCAGGTCGCGGTTGTAGGCGAGCGGCAGGCCCTTCAGGGTGGCGAGCAGGCCGGTCAGGTTGCCGATGAGCCGGCCCGACTTGCCGCGCGCGAGCTCCGCGATGTCCGGGTTCTTCTTCTGCGGCATGATGCTCGAGCCGGTCGAGAACGCGTCGTGGAGGCGGACGAAGCCGAACTCCTTCGTGTTCCAGAGGATGACCTCCTCGGCCAGGCGGGACACGTCGATCCCGACCTGCGCGAGCACGAAGGCGAACTCGGCGACCACGTCGCGAGCAGCGGTCGCGTCGATCGAGTTGTCCGCCGGCCGGGCGAAGCCGAGCTCGTGGGCGATCGCCGCGGGGTCGAGTCCGAGCGAGCTCCCCGCGAGGGCACCGGCACCGTACGGGCTCACGCTCGCCCGGTCCGCCCAGTCGCGGAGGCGCTCGAGGTCGCGGACGAGGGGCCAGGCGTGCGCGAGGAGGTGGTGCGCGAGGAGCACCGGCTGCGCGTGCTGCAGGTGCGTGCGGCCCGGCATGATCGCCGTCGGGTGCTCGCTGGCCTGCTGCGAGATCGCGTCGACGAGGTCGATCACCATGTGGCCGATGCGGCGCGCGTGGTCGAGCATGTGCATCCGGCCGAGGGTCGCGATCTGGTCGTTCCGGCTGCGCCCGGCGCGGAGCTTGCCGCCGAGGGCCGGACCGACGTCGGCGATGAGCAGCCGTTCGAGGGCGCCGTGCACGTCCTCGTCGGACGGGTCGGGCTGGAGGGTGCCGTCGGCGTGCGCCTCGGCCAGGCGGTCGAGCCCGGCGAGCATGCGGTCGAGCTCGTCGACGGTGAGGTACCCCGCACGCTGCAGGGCCCGCGCGTGGGCACGCGACCCGGCGATGTCGTACGGCGCGAGCTGCCAGTCGAAGTGCGTGGACCGCGAGAGTGCCGCGAGCTCGGCGCTCGGGCCGTCGGCGAAGCGGCCGCCCCAGAGGGCGCCGGTGTTGGTGGCGTCGGTCTTGGTGTGCTGGTCAGCGTCGCTCATGTCGTCCTGCGTCGTTCGTGGGTGGCGGATCGTGCGTGGTGCGGTCGGTCGTTCGTGGTGCTGCGGGACGTGCGGGTGGTCGTGCGTCCTGCTGTTGGTCGTGCGGGTGGTCGTGCGTCCTGCTTGTTGTTGGCGGGGGGCGTCGCTCAGTTCGCGCGGTCGCGGCGGGCGGCGGTCCGGCCCGGTCGGGACCAGGCCTCAGCCAGCGTGGGCGGGCCACCGTCTGTCGGACCCGCGAGCTCGTAGTCGTACAGGCTCTGGTCGGACCGGCGCCCGGTGACGGCCGCGGTCCCGCCGTGCAGGCGGAGTCGGACCTCCCCGGAGACGTGCTGCTGGGTGTGCTCGACGAACGCGTCGGCCGCGCGGCGCAGACCCGAGGCCCACCGTCCGTCACCGACGCACGCGGCCCACTCGCGGTCCAGGACCTGCTTGGTCCGCAGCAGGTCGCGCTCGAGGGTCAGGCGTTCGAGGTCGGCGTGGGCCGTCACGAGCGCGGTCGCCCCCGGGGTCTCGGTGACCCGGCGGACCTTCCGGCCGTCGACGAGGTCGGCCACGACGTCGTGCCGGCCGATGCCGTGCCGTCCGGCGAGGGCGTCGAGCTCCTGCAGCAGGCGCACCACGGGGAACCGCTGCCCGTCGAGCGCGACCGGGACGCCGTGCTCGAAGGTGACGAGGACCTCGTCCGGTTCCGCGCCGGGCTCCGGGTCCTGGGTGCGGGCCCAGTCGCCGCCGGCCGGTCCGGCCCACGGGTCGTCGAGGTCCCGCGCGGACACGACGCGACCCCAGAGGTCCTGCTCGCCGGGTGCCACCGGGGCGGCGCCGAGGGACTCGACGCGGAGGTCCGGGTCGAGTGCGCCGACCGTCGCGACCAGGGCCACGTCGTCCGGTGTCGAGGTGGCGTGCGCGACCGACGACGCACCGAGCCGCCGTGCCGTGGACACGAGGTGCGACGCCACGAGCGGCCGACGCAGCCCGGGCACGAGCGCGTGCTGCGCGCAGCTGGCGTTCGCGCGGACCGCCGGGACGACGTACTGCTCGGCGAACTCGGCCTTGGCGTCGACGACGAGGGCGTCGACCGCGCCGGCCGCCCGTGCCCGCTCGCGGACAGCCGCGACCTCGCGCCCGCGGCCACCGACGTCGACCACGAGCGCGACGACCTCGTACCGGGCGAACTGCGCCACGGCGGCGGTCGGGTCGACGCCGGCGGACGCCGCCACGACGATGCGGTCTGCCACGGTGCTCCCTCGGGTGCGGTGTCGGTGCGGTCGGGTGCGGGTCAGACGGCGGGGGCGGTCGCGGTCGCGCCGGTGGCGCTCGCCGGGGCGCCGGTCGCGCTCGCTGCGAGCAGCCAGGCGAGCAGGGCCTTCTGCGCGTGCAGACGGTTCTCCGCCTCGTCCCAGATGATGCTGCGGGGCCCGTCGATGACCTCGGCGGTGACCTCGTACCCGCGGTCGGCCGGCAGGCAGTGCATGAAGACCGCGTCGTCGACGGCGTGCGCCATCATCGCGTCGTCGACGCGGTACCCGGCGAAGGTCTCGAGGCGCGACTGCTTCTCGTCCTCCTTGCCCATCGACACCCACGTGTCGGTGACGACCACGTCGGCGCCGGCCACGGCGGCGACCGGGTCGGTCACGACGAGCACCGAACCGCCCGTCTCGGCGGCACGACGTTCGGCGTCCGCGACCACCTGGGGGGACGGGCTGAACGCCGCCGGGGCCGCCACGCGGACGTGCATGCCCGCGGTCGCCCCGGCGAGCAGGTACGACTGCGCCATGTTGCTCGCGCCGTCACCGACGAACGCCACGGTCTGCCCGGCCAGCTCGCCGCGGTGCTCGCGGATCGTCAGCAGGTCGGCCAGGAGCTGGCACGGGTGGAAGTCGTCGGACAGGGCGTTGACGACGGGCACGCGGGTGTCGGCGGCCATCTCCTCGAGGCCGGACTGGGCGTACGTGCGCCACACGATCGCGGAGACCATGCGCTCGAGCACCCGGGCCGTGTCGGACGGGGTCTCCTTGCCGCCGAGCTGGCTGTTCGCCGTCGTGATGACGAGCGGACTGCCGCCGAGGTCCGAGATGCCGACGTGGAAGGACACCCGGGTGCGGGTGGAGGACTTGTCGAAGATCACGGCGACGGACTGCGGGCCGGCGAGGGGCTTCTCACCCCAGCGGTCGCGCTTCATCTGCTCGGCGAGGTCGAGGATCGCGGACTGCTCGGCCTGCGTGAGGTCGTCGTCGCGGAGGAGGTGGCGGGTCATGCGGTCTGCTCCTGGGCGGCGACTGCCGCGAGGCTCTGGCCGAGGATCGTCACGAACTCGTCGATCTCGGCATCGGACACGATGAGCGGCGGCGCGATGCGCAGGCTCGACTCGTTGGGGGCGTTGATGATGAGGCCCCGCTCGAGCGCCGCGGCGTTCACCGCGGGGCCGACCGGAGCGGAGAGACCGACGCCGATGAGCAGGCCCGTACCGCGGACCTCCTCGACGAGGGGCGATCCGAGGCTCGCGATGCCCGCGCGGATCCGCTCGCCCTTCGTGACCGCGCCGGCCACGAGGTCGGCGCGCTCGATCTCGGCGAGGACGGCGTTCGCCACGCGGGTCCCGAGCGGGTTGCCGCCGAAGGTCGACCCGTGCTGGCCGGCCGAGAACAGCTCCGAGGCCCAGCCGAAGGTCACGAGCGCGCCGATCGGGAAGCCGCCGGCGATGCCCTTGGCGATGGTCACCGCGTCGGGCGTGAAGCCGTGGCCCTGGAACGTGAACCAGTTGCCCGTACGTCCGACGCCGGTCTGGATCTCGTCGAGGACGAACAGCGCGCCGTGCTCCTCGGTCAGCCGACGCGCGGCGAGCAGGAAGCCCTCGGGCAGGTCGACGACGCCGGCCTCGCCCTTGATCGGTTCGACGATGAGGGCGGCCACGGTGTCGTCGATCGCGGCCTCGAGCGCCTCGACGGTCGAGTCGATGTGCTCGACCCCGGGGACCATGGGCAGGAAGTCCTGCTGCAGCGCGGGCTTGCCGGTGAGGGCGAGCGCTCCCATCGTGCGGCCGTGGAAGCCCTGCTTCAGCGCGAGGATGCGGGTCTTGCGGCCGTCCGCCCCGCGGTTGAGCCGCGCGAGCTTGAACGCGGCCTCGTTCGCCTCGGCGCCGGAGTTGCCGAAGTACACGCGGCCGGCCTCACCCGCGCCGGTGATGCGCTTCAGCCGCTCGGCGAGTTCGAGCTGCGGGGGCGTCGCGAAGTAGTTCGAGACGTGCACGAGCTTCGCGGCCTGGTCGGCGACGGCCTCGACGAGTGCGGGGTGGGCGTGCCCGAGGGAGTTCACGGCGATCCCGGCGAGGAAGTCGAGGTACTCGTTGCCCTCGACGTCCCAGACACGGCAGCCCTGGCCACGCTCGAGCATGATCTTCGGCGGGGTCAGGGATCGCATGAGCGACGCCCCGAACCGGTCGTTCCAGGTCTCGGTCTGCGTCTCGGTGCTCACTGCTCGTGCCCTTCCTGTGCGGTGTCCGTGGTGGTCGCGCTCGTGCCGGCTGCCGGGGTGCCGGTGGCGGTGCGTGCTGCGTGTCGCCCCGGGTCCGCGGCGGACTCGGGAACGCGTCGGCCGACCTCGGCGTGGGTGTTCTGGTTCTCGGTCCGACGGCTCGGGTCCGGGATGACCTCGGTGCCGGCACCGCGCAGCGTGAAGACCTCGAGGAGGATCGAGTGCGGGATCCGACCGTCGATGATCGTCGCGCCGCCGACCCCGCCCACCACGGCGTCGAGGCACGCGGTCATCTTCGGGATCATGCCGGACTCGAGGCTCGGCAGGAGTTCCCGGAGTTCGTCGACCGCGATGAGGTCGATGATCGAGTCGCGGTCCGGCCAGTTGCGGTACAGCCCCGGCACGTCGGTCAGCATCATGAGCTTCGCGGCGCCGAGGGCGATCGCGAGCGCACCGGCCGCGGCGTCGGCGTTGACGTTCAGCGCCTGGTCGGGGTGGGCGTCGTCGATCGCGATGCTCGAGACGACGGGGATGCGCCCGGCCTCGATCGCGGCGAGCACGCCCGACGGGTCGACGTGCGTGATGTCACCGACGTGGCCGAGGTCGAAGTGCTCGCCGTCGACGACGACGCCCTTCTTCTCGCCGGTGAAGAGCGAGCCGCCGTCACCGAAGACCCCGACGGCCAGGCCGTCGCCGTGTTCGTTCACGAGGTCGACGATCTCGCGGTTGACCTCGCCGGCGAGCACGTCGCGGACGACCGTGATCGCCTCGGTCGTCGTGACGCGGTACCCGCCGCGGAACTCGGACTCGATGCCCTGTTCCTTGAGCGCCGCGGAGATCTGCGGACCGCCGCCGTGCACGACGACCGGGTGCAGCCCGGCGTACCGCAGGTAGACCATGTCCTCGGCGAACGCGCGCTTGAGGTCGTCGTTCACCATGGCGTTGCCGCCGAACTTCACGACGACGGTCTTGCCCGAGAACCGCTTCAGCCACGGCAGGGACTCGATGAGCGTCGCGGCCTTGACGGCGGCGAGCTCGTGGGCTTCTTCCTTGGTCTGTCCGGTGGTCATCAGCTGGAGTACGCGCTGTTCTCGTGGACGTAGTCGTGCGTCAGGTCGTTCGTCAGGATCGTCGCGGCGTGCGGGCCGACGCCGAGCTCGATGAGCACGTGGCAGTCCCGCGGCGTCAGGTCGACCTCGTCGACGGGCCGGTCCGGCGCGCCGGCGTGGCAGACCCGGACGCCGTTCATCGAGACGTCGACCGCGTACGGGTCGAACGCGGCGTCGGTCGTGCCGATCGCGGCGAGCACGCGGCCCCAGTTCGGGTCGTTGCCGAACACGGCGGCCTTGAAGAGGTTGTTCCGGGCGACGCTGCGCCCGACCGTCACGGCGTCGTCCTCGGACTCGGCGCCCGTGACCTCGATCGTGATGTCGTGGCTCGCACCCTCGGCGTCCTGCTGCAGCTGCCGCGCCAGGTCGGCGCAGACGGCGGTCAGGGCTTCCTGGAAGTCGCCGACCTCGGGCGTCACGCCCGAGGCGCCGGAGGACATCAGGACGACGGTGTCGTTCGTCGACATGCAGCCGTCCGAGTCGACGCGGTCGAAGGTCACGCGGGTCGCCGCGCGGAGCGCCTGGTCGAGCTCGTCGGCGCTCTGCACCGCGTCCGTGGTGATGACGACGAGCATGGTGGCGAGCCCGGGCGCGAGCATGCCGGCGCCCTTCGCCATCCCGCCGACGGTCCAGCCGTCCTCGGTCACCGCGGACTGCTTGGCCCGCGTGTCCGTCGTCATGATCGCCGCGGCCGCGTCGGGACCGCCGTCCGTCGAGAGCGCTGCGGCGGTCAGGTCCACGCCACGCAGCACGCCGTCGCGGAAGGTCTGGTCGCCGCGACCGATCAGCCCGGTCGAGCAGACGACCACGTCGCCCGCACCGACGTCGAGAGCGTCGGCGACGGCCTCGGCGGTCAGGTGCGTGGTCTGGAAGCCGAAGGGGCCGGTGAAGCAGTTCGCGCCGCCCGAGTTGAGGAACACGGCGCGCGCGACGCCGTCGCCGACGACCTGGCGCGACCAGATCACCGGGTGTGCCTGTGCGCGGTTGCTCGTGAACACGGCGGCCACCGCCGACTGCGGCCCGTCGTTCACCACGAGGGCGACGTCGGGGGTGCCGCTCGCCTTGAGGCCGGCGGTCGCACCTGCGGCCCGGAAGCCCGCGGCGGCGGTCACGCCCTGTCCACCAGCGGCTCCTCCGGAGCCCGCACCGGTCTGGAGGCCCGACCCGGCCTGGTCCGATCCGCTCACGTCGGTCACGGTGCGACTCCGTCCACGCTCAGGCCCGTCGTCTCGGGGAGACCGAGGGCGATGTTGGCCGACTGCACGGCGGCGCCGGCGGTCCCCTTGGCCAGGTTGTCGAGCGCGGTGATCGCGACGACGCGGCCGGCGGCCTCGTCCACCGCGATGCCCACGAGCGCCGTGTTCGCGCCGATGGTGTCGGCCACCCTGGGGAACTCGCCCGCGGGCAGGAGGTGCACGAACGGCTCGTCGGCGTAGGCGAGCTCCCACGCGACGCGGACGTCACGGGCGCTGACTCCGGGTGAGAGCTTCGCGGTGGTGGTCGCGAGGATGCCGCGGGACATCGGCACGAGCACGGGGGTGAACGAGATCGTGACGTCCCCGGCGCCGGCGGCGACGAGGTTCTGCTGGATCTCGGGGACGTGCCGGTGGGAGCCGCCGACCGCGTAGGCGCTGGCCGACCCCATGATCTCGGCGGCCAGGTAGGTGGTGGCGAGCTTCTTGCCCGCGCCGCTCGGGCCGACGCTGAGCACCGCGACGATGTCGTCGGTCTCGACGAGGCCTGCCTGGACCCCCGGTTGGATCCCGAGGGTGACCGCGGTCACGTTGCAGCCCGGCACGGCGATGCGCTTGGTCGCGGCCAGCTCGGTGCGCTGCCGCCCGGTGACCTGGATGTCGTCGACGTCGTGCCAGGCCTCGGCAGACCCCGGGGCCGGAGCCGCGTGGAGCAGTTCGGGCAGACCGTACGTCCATGCCCCGTGGTACTCGCCGCCGTAGAACGCGTCCCACGCCGCCGGGTCGGTCAGGCGGTGGTCGGCGCCGCAGTCGACGACGAGCGTGTCGGCGTCGAGCTCGGCGGTTATCGCCCCGGACTGCCCGTGCGGCAGCGCCAGGAACACGACGTCGTGGCCGCGGAGGTTCTCGGCCGTCGTCTCGACGAGCGTCAGGTGCGCGAGCGACCGCAGGTGCGGCTGCGTCGCGATCAGGGGCTGTCCGGCGTTCGAGTGCGCGGTCACCGTCCTGACCTCGAACTCGGGGTGGGCGGAGAGCACACGGAGGAGCTCACCACCCGCGTAGCCGGAGGCTCCCGCCACGGCGACGGATACGGACATCGGTTCCACCTTTGATCGGACTGCTCGTCGAGGATTCGGAGGCGGCGGCCCCGGGCGGTGCTGATCGGTGGATCAGTCGCGCAGGGTCGCCCCGAATCGCTCGCCGGCACGTCGGACGGCGCCGTCACGGGCCTCGGAGGCCTCGGCAGCGGTCAGCGTGCGGTCCGTGGCACGGAAACGCAGGGCGAACGTCAGGGACTTCTGTCCCTCGTCCACGCCCGTGCCCCGGTAGTCGTCCACGAGCCGAGCATACTCCAGCAGCTCTCCGGCGCCAGAGCGCACCGTCTCGAGGACGTCACCGGCCGGGACGTCGACGTCGACCACGAGCGACAGGTCCTGCGTCGCCGCCGGGTAGGACACGATGGCCCCGACCGACGCGAGCTCGGGCGCCGCCGAGACGAGTGCGTCGAGGTCGAGTTCGACGACCGCGACGACGCGCGGCAGCACCGCGGCCTCGGTCAGCGCGGGCAGGAGTTCGCCGGCGACACCGACGACCGTGTCCCCGACGAGCAGGGACGCGGCACGACCCGGGTGGAGCGACGGGTGCGCGGTCTGCGTGACCGTGAGCTCGACCCCGACCGCCCACGCGACCGTGCGGGCGACGTCGAGCGCGTCCGCGATGCCGTACGGCTCGGCCGTGACCCCGGGCTGCTTCACGACGCGGTTGCCCGTGAGCAGGGCCGCGACGTGGAACGGCTGCGGCGGCAGGGAGGCGTCGAGCGCCGCGAGCGTGTCGGCGTCGGGCCGGGCGGCCCCGGCCGGGACGGCGTCCGTGCCGAGCTGTTGGCCCGGGGTGGGCAGGAAGACGCGGGAGGTCTCGTACAGGGCGACGTCCACGAGTCCGCGCGAGACGTTTCGACGCGCGGCGTCGACGAGCGCGGGGACGGCGCTCCGACGGAGCAGGTCCTGCTCGCTGTCGAGGGCGTTCGCGAGCCGCACGCTCGGGCCGCCGTCGCCGTCGATGCCCGGGTACGCGTCCTGCGTCGCCCGCGACACGAACGGCGCCGTGACGACCTCGACGAGGCCGGCGGACGCGAGGGCAGCGGCGACCCGACGACGGGCACGCTGGTGCGCGGTCAGACCACGGCCGGGCGGGGCCACGGGCAGCACGCTCGGGATGCGGTCGTACCCGACGATGCGGGCGACCTCCTCGACCAGGGAGACGTCGTCGACGAGGTCGGGACGCCAGGTCGGCGGCGTGACCGTCAGCTGGTCGCCGTCGACCGCGACCGTGGCACCGAGGGCGCGCAGGGTCTCGACGACCTCGGCCTCGGTGTACGGGACGCCGATCAGCTCGCCCGGACGCCCGGTGCGCATCACGACGGCAGCGCGGGGCGTGGTGTCGACGAGCGTCGACCCGAGGGTGTCGGGCGTCCCGCCGGCCAGCTCGACGAGCAGGTCGACGGCACGGTTCGCCGCGGCCTCGGCCACGAGCGGGTCGACGCCGCGCTCGAAGCGCTTCGACGCCTCGCTCGGCAGCTTGTGCCGCCGGGCGGTGCGGGCGATCGACACCTGGTCGAAGCCCGCGGCCTCGATCAGGACGTCGGTCGTCGTGCCGGAGATCTCGGTGCGGGCGCCACCCATGACGCCGGCGAGGCCGACCGGACCCTGGTCGTCGGTGATGACGAGGTCCTCGGCGTCGAGCGTGCGCGTGACGTCGTCGAGGGTGACGAGCTGCTCCCCCGCGGTGGCGCGGCGGACGCCGAGGCCGCCCTGCACCTTCGCGAGGTCGTAGCCGTGCAGCGGCTGGCCGAGCTCGAACATCACGTAGTTCGTGACGTCGACCGGCAGCGAGATGGACCGTACGCCGGCGAGTGCCAGGCGCGACACCATCCACGCCGGTGTCTTCGCGTTCGGGTCGATGCCGCGCACGACGCGGGTCACGAAGGTGTGCGCGCCGACACGACCCCGGATCGGGGCCTGGTCGTCGACCGTCACCCGGAAGCCGTCGCCGGAACGGCGCGTCGCACGCTCGGCGGGGTCGTGGAAGGACGCACCGGTGGCGTGGGCGTACTCGCGGGCGACGCCGCGGATGCTCATCGCGTAGCCGCGGTCCGGCGTGACGTTGATCTCGACCGCGGCGTCGTCGAGGCCGAGCAGCGCGATCGCGTCGGTGCCCACCTCGGGCTCCATGCCGAGATCGGCGAAGCGCAGGATGCCGTCGTGCTCGTCGCCGAGCCCGAGCTCGCGGGCCGAGGCGATCATGCCGTCGGACACGTGCCCGTACGTCTTGCGGGCCGCGATCGGGAAGGGCCCGGGCAGCACGGCGCCGGGCAGCGTCACCACGACGAGGTCGCCCACGTCGAAGTTGTGCGCGCCGCAGACGATGCCGCGCGGTTCGCCGTCGCCGACGTCCACCTGGCACCAGTTGATCGTCTTGCCGTTCTTCTGCGGCTCCGGCTCGCGCTCGAGCACCCGGCCGACCACGATCGGCCCCGTGAGGTCGTTCGTGTGGACGGCTTCTTCCTCGAAGCCCACGGACACGAGGGCCGCGTGGACGTGCTCGAGGGAGACGTCGTCGGGCAGGTCGACGTTCTCGCCGAGCCAACTGATCGGGATGCGCATCAGACCACCGTTCCGAACTGCTGGGAGAAGCGGATGTCGCCCTCGAGGAAGTCACGCATGTCGTTGAGGCCGTTGCGGAACTGCAGCGTCCGCTCGATGCCCATGCCGAACGCGAAGCCCTGGTACTCGTCCGGGTCGATCCCGGCGGCGCGCAGCACGTTGGGGTTCACCATGCCGCAGCCACCCCACTCGACCCAGCGTGCCCCGCCCTTGGCGTTCGGCTGCCAGACGTCCATCTCGGCGCTCGGCTCGGTGAACGGGAAGTAGTTCGGGCGGAGACGGATCTGCGCCTCGGCCCCGAAGACCTGGCGGGCGAAGTGCTCGAGCGTGCCGCGCAGGTGCGCCATCGTCAGGCCCTTGTCGATCGCGATGCCCTCGACCTGGGTGAAGACCGGCAGGTGCGTCGCGTCGAGCTCGTCGGCGCGGTACACCCGCCCCGGGGCGATGACGTACAGCGGGAGCTCGCGGGACAGGAGCGACCGGATCTGCACCGGCGAGGTGTGCGTGCGCATCACCAGGTGCCGGTCGACCGGCTCGACGAAGACCGTGTCGGCCATCGCGCGGGCCGGGTGGTCCTGGTCGAAGTTCAGCGCGTCGAAGTTGAACCACTCGTGCTCGAGTTCGGGGCCCTCGGCGACCTCCCACCCCATGCCGACGAAGATGTCGGCCACGGTCTCGTTGAGCAGCGAGAGCGGGTGGCGCGAGCCGTGCGCCCGACGGCTCGGCAGCGCCGTGACGTCGACGCGCTCGGCCTCGAGCCGGGCGTGTTCCTCGGCCTGCGCCAGGACGGACTCCTGCGCGGCGACCGCCTGGTTCACCTGGCCGCGCGCCTGGCCGACGAGCTTGCCGGCCGCGGCCTTCTGCTCCTTCGGCACGCTGCGCATCGCGGCGTTCATGCGCGCGAGCACGGACTGCTCGCCCGTGTGCTCGGCCCGGGCCTGCTTCAGCTCGGCCACGGACGTCGCGGCGCGGACGGCCGCGAGGGCGTCGTCCACGGCGGCGGCGACGGCCGCTTCGCTGATCTCGAGAGGTTCTGACACGAGGCCCGATCCTACCGGCCGCCGGGATACCGCCGTCCTGTACCGAGCGGTCGGTGGAGGAACCCCGGCGGTCAGACCCCTGTGGAGGAGGAAGCCGCCCGCTGCGCGAACGCGCTCTCGTACAGGCAGACCGAGGCGGCCGTGGCGAGGTTCATCGACTCGGCGCGACCGTAGATCGGCACCTTCACCGCGCGGTCCACGAGCGCCAGGTCCTCGTCGGTGAGCCCGCGGGCCTCGTTGCCGAAGACCCACGCGGTCGGGCCGTCGAGCATGCCGTCGGCGCGCACGTCGGGCAGGTCGTCCCCCGAGACGTCGGCAGCGAGCACGGTGTAGCCGAGGCCCTTCGCACGGGAGACCGCGTCGGCGAGCGTCACGCCGACCGACACCGGCACGTGGAACAGCGAGCCCGTCGTCGAGCGCACGACCTTCGGGTTGTACGGGTCGACGCTGCGGCCCGTGAGCACGACCGCGTCGGCACCGGCGGAGTCGGCGGCGCGGATGATGGTGCCCGCGTTCCCCGGGTCCCGCACCTCCTCGAGGATGGCGACCAGACCGGGCAGGGCGCCCGACGCGGCGGACGCGCCACGGGCCTCCTGGTCGGCACCGGCGTCGCCGGCCGCGGCGCCCGCGCGGTCCGGGAAGACGTCCTTCACCGACGTCGGGAACTGCTGGCAGACCGCGACGACCCCCTGCGGCGTGACCGTGTCGGCCATCGCGTCGAGGACCTGCTCGGTCACGAACCAGGTGTCCACCGGCGCGTCGTCGAGGGCGTACCGTGCCGCCGCCGTCGGCGTCACGTACAGCTCGCGGAGCATCTCCGGGCGGGACGCGATCGCCTCGCGGACGGCCTGCGGGCCCTCGAGCAGGAACAGCCCGGTGTCGGCCCGGACGTCCTTCTTCGCCAGTGCTGCCACGGCCTTGACGCGGCCGGCCTTGGGGTTCTCGAGGAGATCGCTCACACCGAGAGTCTAGGAACCCCCACGCGGTCACGGCGACGCCCAGGCCACCTCCGGGACGGGGACACCCCGGCGCGGACACGACGACGCCCCCGTCCCACGGAGGGGACGGGGGCGTCGGCAGCAGTCGGTCGGACTACGCAGCCTTGGGGGCCGAGGTGTCGGCCGGCAGGGCGTTCTTGGCGGTCTCGACGAGCGCCGCGAAGGTCTCGGGGTTGTTCACCGCGAGGTCCGCGAGGATGCGACGGTCGACCTCGACGCCGGCCAGGCCGAGGCCCTGGATGAGGCGGTTGTAGGTCAGGCCGTTCGCACGGGACGCAGCGTTGATGCGCTGGATCCAGAGGCGACGGAACTCGCCCTTCTTGGCGTGACGGTCGCGGTACGCGTAGACGAGGGAGTGGGTGACCTGCTCCTTGGCCTTGCGGTACAGACGCGAACGCTGGCCGCGGTAGCCCTCGGCGCGCTCGAGGATGACGCGGCGCTTCTTGGCGGCGTTGACCGCTCTCTTTACTCGTGCCATTGCAGTGTTCCTTTACGAATCCGGGGGCTCAGTGGCCGAGGAGCTTCTTGACGTTCTTGGCGTCGGCCTTCGACAGGACCTGGTCCTCGTTGAGGCGTGCCTTGCGCTTGGCAGACTTGACCTCGAGGTTGTGACGCATACCGGCCTGCTGCTTCATGATCTTGCCGCTGCCGGTGACCTTGAAGCGCTTCTTCGACCCGGAGTGGGTCTTCTGCTTGGGCATGGTGGTGCCTTTCCGTGGGGTGGGATGGGGGCCGCGCCGTTGCGGTCGGGAGGACTGCGCGGGATCGGTCCGGGAGGACCTATTCGGCGGGAGCGGCTGCCGGTGCGGTCTCGGTGTCCGACTCGTCGGACTCCTTGCCCTTCGCGGCGTGCTCCGTGGCGCGACGTTCGGCCTTCTGTGCAGCACGCTTGGCGTTCTGCTCGCCCTTGACGTCGGACTTGTTCTTGAGGGGGGCGATGATCATCGTCATGTTGCGGCCGTCCTGGGTCGGACGCGACTCGACGACGCCGAACTCGGCGATCTCCTCGGCGAACTTCTGGAGGAGACGGACACCCTGCTCCGGACGCGACTGCTCGCGACCACGGAAGAGGATCATCGCCTTCACCTTGTCGCCGCCGAGGAGGAAGCCCTCGGCACGCTTGCGCTTGGTCTCGTAGTCGTGCACGTCGATCTTCAGGCGGAACCGGACCTCTTTCAGGTCGGTGTTCACCTGGTTGCGACGGGCTTCCTTGGCCTTCTGCGCAGCCTCGTACTTGAACTTGCCGTAGTCCATGATCTTGGCCACGGGCGGCTTCGAGTTCGGGGCGACCTCGACCAGATCCAGTTCGGCTTCCTGCGCGAGACGCAGGGCCATGGCGATCGGGACAACGCCGACCTGCTCACCCTGGGGGCCGACGAGTCGGACCTCGGGAACGCGGATTCGGTCGTTGGTGCGGGGATCGGTGATGCGGAGCTCCTTCAATCAGGTGGTGGTCGTTCGGGGCTGTTGCCCTGGACGACGGCACGAGAGAGGAGATCTGACGCTCGGATCGGGACCCGTTCGGCAGCCGCCCGACGTCGGACCCGGGAGGTCCGGCCTGTCGCGGTGCGGCACGGTGGTGCTGCACGCCCGACGGAGCGGTTGGGACCCGGTAGCCTGTGGTGCACGGCCGCGGGTGGGAGAGACTCCTCTTCTACGACACCGTTCGACTGCTCCGGAACGAGTTCCGAGGCGCGCGGACAGTGTCTGCCGTCGGCGAGTCTAGCAGAGGAGCACCGTGACCGACACCCCACCCACCGAGGACGCCGGAGCCGCCGAGGCGCGCGACATCGCGGAGGTCCCCGCGGTCGAGCTCATCAACACCGTGGCGGTGCACCTGCTCAGCGCGGCGGCCGTCAAGGTCGGGCTCGCGGACGACCCCGAGTCGCAGACCGACCTGGACGAGGCACGCAAGCTCATCACCGCCCTCGCCGGGCTCGTGACCGGGGCGGCGACGGAGATCGGCGACCAGCACGCCCGCCCGCTCCGCGACGGCCTGCGCTCGGTCCAGCTCGCCTTCCGCGAGGCGTCGAGCATCCCGGACGCACCCGGCAAGGGTCCCGGCGAGAAGTTCACCGGCCCCGTGAACTGACGCGTCCGCCACGGACGACGGACGGGAGGCGCGGTGCCGGCTGGCACCGCGCCTCCCGTCCGTCCGTGGTGCGGACCGCAGGACGCGGGACGGACCGGATCCGGACCTCCCGTCCGCCACGCGGTGCGGACCGCGGAGCGCTGATCGGACCGGACGCGGGCTTCCCAGCCGACCGCCGTGGTTGCAGCGACCGGCGCGTCGACCTCAGTCGGCGCTGCGCGCCGCGAGCCGCGCCACCGCCGCGAGCGGGATCCCGGCCCAGTCCGGGCGGTTCCGCGTCTCGTAGACCACCTCGTACACGGCCTTGTCGAGCTCGAACGCGTCGAGCAGCTCGCGGTGGGTGCGCAGGTCCGCGCCGGTCCCCCGCTGGTAGCCGTCGAGGAACGCCGCACGCGCCTGGCGCGACCACACGCCGGCGTCGACGAACGGCTGGTCGTGGGCGAGTGCCCCGGCGACGTAGTCGAACGAGCGCAGCATGCCCGCGACGTCGCGCAGCGTGACGTCGGGCAGCGTGCGCTCGGCGAGCGGGCGGAGCGGCTCGCCCTCGAAGTCGAGGAACACCCACCCGCGCGGCTCGGGGGCGGCGAGCACCTGCCCGAGGTGCAGGTCGCCGTGGATGCGCTGCAGGTCCGGCCAGTGCGCGGCGCCGGCCCGCTCGTAGACCCTCCGGATCGCCGCGACGTGCGGCTCGATGGTCGGGGCCTCGCGGACCGCGGCGTCGAGCCGGGCGTGCATGGTCGCGAGGGCGGTGGCGCGCCGGTCCTCGTCGGCGGGCTCGGTGGGCAGCGCACCGGCGAGCGTGCGGTGCACCTCGGCCAGGGCCTCGCCGAGCCGTGTGGCGGGTTCCTCCCACGCGGTGCCGTCGCGGGCGTCACGGAGCGCGACCCGCCAGGCGTCGTCGAGACCGGGCAGGAACTCCTGCGCGAAGGCGAGGTGCCCCTCAGCGGTACCGTCGGCCCGACCGGGGTCCGGCCAGGTCGCCCGGAGCGCGCCGTACACCGCCGGGACGCGGTCGCTGCCGGCGGCGGAGAGCGCGAGCTGCGTCGTCACGTCGGGGTTGTCGCCGTGGTGCAGGACGCGGAAGACCTTGACGATGACCTGCGCGCCGTCGGCGGTGTCGCAGATGACCGAGGTGTTCGACTGCTCGCCGGACAGGACGCGGGAGGCCGTGACCTCGCCGATCGGGCGGAGGCTGTCGGGGTCGGCGTCGATCCGGGCCGCCAAGGCCTGCACCCACGCGGTGTCGGTGGTGCCGTCGACGGGCTCGTCGTCGACCGTGCCGCTGACGGGTACCTGGTACAGGACGGGTCCGGTCGGGGCGTCGTCGAGGACGAGCCGCGTGCCGTCGGTCTCGGCCACGGTGCGGAGTGCCGGGGTCCCGCCCTTCGCGGCGTACCAGCGCTGCCGGGCGATCCAGCCCTCGAGCGTGCGGTCGGTGACCTGGACGGGTGCATCGGCGCTCATGCGGTCGAACCTACGCGCGGGGGCTGTGGTGCGTCCCGGCCGGTCGTCACCCGGCCGCCGCGGGTCTTTACAACGATGTAGGTGACGGCGACGATGGAGGCATGAGCTCGCTCGACGGCACCGTCGCCGCCCCCGCACCGTCCCCCGCCGCCCCGTCCTCCGGCGTCCCGTCCGTCGGCGGCCCGTCCGTCGGCGGCCCGTCGTCCGGCGCCCCGCACGGCGCCGCCGGACTGCCGGTCGCGTCCGAGCAGGACGGCACGTACCCCCGCCCGCAGATGCTCCGCCGGCACTGGGCCGACCTCGACGGCACGTGGTCGTTCCGCAACACCGGGGACGACCCCGCGTGGCGGCAGGGCTTCCCGGACGCACGCGACATCACCGTGCCGTTCCCGCCCGAGTCCGTCGCGTCGGGGATCGACGAGCCGGGCTTCCACCCCGTCGTCTGGTACGCCCGACCGCTCACCCGCGCGGACCTCGACGCCGCCGGCTTCCGGGCGGAGGGTGCCGACCGCCTCCTGCTGCACTTCGGCGCCGTCGACCACCGGGCCCGGGTCTGGGTCGACGGACAGTTCGTCGGCGAGCACGAGGGCGGGCACACCCCGTTCGTGTTCGACGTCACCGAGCACCTGGCCGGCGACCCGGACGCCGAGCACCTGCTCGTGGTCCGCGCCGAGGACGACCCGCACGACGCCACGCAGCCGCGCGGCAAGCAGGACTGGCACGAGGACCCGCACGTCATCTGGTACCGGCGCACCACGGGCATCTGGCAGACCGTGTGGCTCGAGGCGGTGCCGACGTGCGCGATCGGCGCGCTGCGGTGGACGAACGTCGACCACGCGACCGTCCGGCTGACCGTGCGGCTCTCCGGCGAGCGCCGGGGCGGCGAGCGGGTGCGGGTCGAGGCACGCTGGGAGGGCGAGGTCCTCGCGGTCGTCGAGACCCTGGTGCCCGACACCGCGCACGAGGTCGACGTCGTCCTGCCGCTCGCCCGGATGACGAACGGGCAGGCCGAGGACGAGCTGACGTGGAGCCCGGAGACCCCTCGGCTCGTCGACGCCACGGTCGCGCTGCTCCCCCGCGACGGCGCGGACCCCCTCGACGCGGTCTCGTCGTACTTCGGTGTCCGCACGGTCGGGATCGACGGCGGCGCCTTCCTGCTCAACGGCCGGTCCTACGACGTGCGGAGCGTGCTCAACCAGGGCTACTGGCCCGAGTCGCACCTGGCCGCCCCCTCGCGGGCGGCGCTGCGTCGCGAGGTCGAGCTCATCAAGGAGCTCGGCTTCACCGCCGCCCGCAACCACCAGAAGATCGAGGACCCGCGGTTCCTGTTCTGGGCGGACCGGCTCGGGCTGCTCGTCTGGGGCGAGGCACCCGGGGCGTACGCGTTCTCCCCGCTCGCGGCGCAGCGGCTCGTGCGCGAGTGGATGGACGCGGTCGAGCGGGACGCCTCGCACCCGTCGATCGTCACCTGGGTGCCCGCGAACGAGAGCTGGGGCGTGCAGCACATCGCGACCGACCCGGCGCAGCAAGCGTACGCCCGAGCCCTCGCCGACGTCACCCGCGCCCTCGACCCCACCCGCCCGGTGGTGTCGAACGACGGGTGGGAGCACGTCGACTCGGACCTGCTGACGGTGCACGACTACGAGGGCGACGGCACCCGGCTCGCCGCCACCTACGCCGACGACGCCGCGCGGACGGCGCTGCTCGGCGGTCGGGGCCCGGCCGACCGACGGATCCTGGTCGGCGGGGCGATCGACCGCGGCCAGCCCGTGATGCTGACGGAGTTCGGCGGCGTCGACTTCCAGCCGGACGCACCGCGGGAGGACGGCTGGGGCTACACCTCGGCGGTCGACGGCGACGACTGGGTCGCCCGGATCACCGCGCTGTACGACGGCGTGCGGGCGAGCAGCTTCCTGGCCGGCTCGTGCTGGACGCAGCTGACGGACACGCTGCAGGAGACGAACGGGCTGCTGCGCGCGGACCGAACGCCCAAGGTGCCGATCGAGCGGATCCGGCGGGCGGTCACGGGCGCCGCAGCCCCGGGCGGCGCGCACCCCCGGGCGGCGCGCACCCGCGGGCGTGCCGCGCCGGACTACTGCGCGAGGAAGCGGAGCACCGCCTCGTTCCACTCGTCGCGGTGCGACGCGAGCACCCCGTGCGGGCCACCCGCGATGAGGTGCGTCTGCGCGTCCGGGATCGCCTCGGCGGTGCGCTTGCCCGATGCCTCGAAGGGCACGATGCCGTCGGCGTCGCCGTGGATGACGAGCGTCGGGACGTCGACCTTCGTCAGGTCGTCACGGAAGTCCGTGGTCGCGAACGCCGTGGTGCAGTCGAGCGTGCCCTTCGGCGAGGCGAGCTCGGCGATCGCCAGGTCGTACGCGCGCTGGTCGGCGGACACGAGGGGCTCGCCGGAGTCCCCCGGCGTGTAGAACATGTCGACGAACTGGTGCAGGAACGCCGGGCGGTCGCCCGTGATGCCGTTCGCGAACCAGTCGGCGAGGTCCTGGTCGACCGCACCGTCCGGGTTGTCGTCCGACTTCCACAGGTACGGCGGCACGGCGCTCGCGAAGACGAGCCTCTTGATCTTCGCCGTCCCGTAGGTCGACACGTAGCGCGCGAGCTCGCCGCCACCCATCGAGAAGCCGATCAGGGTGACGTCCGACAGGCCCAGCTCGGTGATGAGCGTGTCGAGGTCGGCCGCGAAGGTGTCGTAGTCGTAGCCGCCCCACGGCTGCGAGGACTGGCCGAAGCCGCGACGGTCGTACGTGATGACGCGATGGCCGGCCTCGACGAGCGCGGGGACCTGGCCCTCCCACGAGCGGCCGGACAGCGGCCAGCCGTGGATGAGCACGACGGGGTCGCCGGTGCCGAGGTCGTCGTAGTGCAGGTCGATGTCGTGGCCGTTCTCGGCGCCGACGGTGATGGTGGGCACGTGTGCTCCTCGTGTCTCGGTTGTTCCAGGGAGGTGCCCGATGCAACGCGCCGTTCCGGGGAGCCTCCTGGACACGGGCGGCGACCGGACAGGCCACGGGCCGCCCGGGGCGGTGGAGGTGGGAGGATCGGTCGGTGACCGACCTGGCGGAGCCGACCCGAGCCTCCCGGCCGGGTCTGCCGACCCGCGTCCGACGCGTGGTGACGAGCGTCCTGGAGGCGCGCCACAGCGGGTGGACCGCGCCCCTGGCCGTGTGGCTGGCCTCCCGCGTGGTCAGCACGGTCCTGCTCCTCGCCGTCTGGGGCACCGCGACCGCGAACGGCTGGCGGTTCGCGTCGTACCGTCGCGAGGGCACGTTCTGGTCGTTCCTCGGGTCCTGGGACGCGTCGGCCTACCGGACGATCGCCGAGCACGGCTACCCGACGACGCTGCCGACGGACGCCGCGGGGCACGTGCTGCCGAACCCGTGGGCGTTCCTGCCGGTGTTCCCCGCGCTCGCGCGGGCGGTGGAGCCCCTCGTCGGCGGGTCGTTCTGGGTGGCCGGGGTGCTCGTCGCGACGCTCGCCGGGGCGGGCGCGTGCGTCGTGCTGTACCGGCTGGTCGCCGCGGTCGCCGACGGGCGACGGGCCCGATGGGCGACGGCCCTGTTCGCGTTCGGCCCGACCGGGTTCCTGCTGCAGGTCGCCTACGCCGAGAGCACGTTCCTGCTGCTGCTGTTCGGTGCGCTGCTCGCCCTCGTGCGTCGGCGGTACTGGGTCGTGCTGCCGCTCGGGCTGGTGGCGGCGTTCACGAAGCCGGGGGTCCTCGCCCTCGCGGTGGCGCTCGCGGTGCACCTGGTCGTGCGGTGGCGGGTGGAACGGCGTGCGCTGCCCGTCCGCGACGTCGTGGCGGTCGTCGTCGCAGGCCTGGTGACCGCGACGGCCGGGCTCGCGTGGCCGTTCGTGGCCTCCGCGGCGACGGGACGGCCGGACGCGTACCTCGAGACCGAGCTGTCGTGGTGGGTCGGGTTCGTCGGGCGGCAGCACTTCGCGCCGCTGACGCCGTGGTTCACGATGGCGGGGACGTGGCTCGGGCCGGCCGGGATCGTCCTCGTGGTGGTCGTGCTCGCGGGGGCGGTGTGGTTCTGGACCCGCCGGGGCGTCCGTGCGCTCGGGGTCGAGGTCGTGTCGTTCACGGCTGCGTACGCGCTGTACCTCGTCGCGGTGTTCCTGCCGCAGCAGAGCCTGCCGCGGCTCCTGATGCCGACGGCACCGCTGTTCGCGGCCGATGCGTTCACGGGGACGCGGCGGCGGGCGGTGTCGTGGCTCGTGGCGGGGGTGTGCCTGCAGGCGGTCGCGGTCGTGCTGCTGTGGTTCCTCGGGTACCCCTGAGCGCTGCTGGGTCCTGAACGCGTCGTTGCGCGGCCGCGCGCGCGTGGTGTCAGGTGCATCTGCACAACAGAAGGCACCTCGCGCCACGAGATTGCGTGGCGCGAGGTGCTCCCGGTTGTGCGGAGGTCGGCACGGGCGCCGGCCGGCACCGGCGCCGGCCGACCCGACCGGCCGGCCGCCGCCTGCGCCGTTGGCGACGGCTACGCGTCGAAGGTGTGGAACCAGGCGGTGCCGCCCGGGTGCTGCACGGTGATCATCTCGTCGAGGTCGCGGTACGGGCCGTCCTGGTTGTGGCTCGCCGACTTGATGCGCACGGTGCCGTCCGGCTCGGTGAAGACCTCGGACACGATCGTCACGTGGTCGGGCGACCGGTTGGCGTTCCAGTCGTAGAACACGATGTCGCCGACCTTGACCTTGCTCCGCTCGTCGAGCGACCGCCGGGTGAGGCCGAACGTCGCCGCGTTCGCGGTGAGCCACGGGTCCATCGCCGGGCAGTACGTCCACGTGGCCGAGTGCTGCGCGCCACCGGCCCGGTTGTACCAGTCGGAACGCTGCTTCCACCCGCGGGCGATCAGCGTCTGGCTGACGAAGTTCGCGCAGTCGCCGCCGATCGGGTTCATGGTGCCGTACTCGGCGAGGTTGTAGTCCTCCCAGTGCGCCATCGCGTACTCGAGCTGCCGGTCGACGGCGGTGAGGGCCGCGTAGGTCAGCGAGCTCGTGGCGACCGCGGCCGAGGCGTCGGGGACGGCCGCGGCGGTCGGCGTCGGGGTGGCGCTCGCACCGCCCTGCACCGAGCCGGACTGGCCGTCGTTCGCGGCGCTGCCGTTGCCGTCGGACATCCGGTTCGCCGACGGGACCGGGGCGATCGCCTCGGTGAAGAGCGCGACCGGTGCGGCGCCGGCCGTGTACATCGCCTGGTGCGGGGCCGTGAAGGTGACCTTCGTCGCGGTGGCCTCGACGTCGCGCGCGGGGACCCCGCCGACCGTGACCCCGCGGACCGCTGCCAGGCCGGTCCCGGCGACGGTGACGCGGACGCCCCCGGCGAGCGGGACCTGCGCGGGCTGGACGCCCGAGGCGGTGGCCCGGGCCCGTCCGCTGCCGGGCGCGGTCGACGCGGCACCGGACGGGCCGTCGGACGACTCCGCATCGCCCCCGTCCCGCGAGCACGCCGCCACGGCGAGACCGACACCGGCGACGCCGACGAGCGACAAGAGGGAACGACGCGTGAACGAGGAAGTCATGACCTGTCCAGGGTAGGCGACGGTGGGGCAGGATCACTGGCAGCAACCCGCTCACCACCGGAAGGATCAGACACCATGCCCGAGAGCCACGACTTCTTCGTCGCCGCCGACCCCGAGTCCACCCGAGCCCGCGTCCGCGACGCACTCGTCCGCGAGGGCTACTCCGTCGCCGACGGCGACCAGGGCACGCTGCTCGCCACCCGGGGGAGCCTCGGCCTGACGCTGCTCATCGGCGGCCTGGCGAACGACCGCACGTTCCACACCCGCCTCGACGTGCAGGTGATGGTCACGCCCGAGGGCTCGACCGTCGCCCGGCTCATCCGCGGGTCCGGCAAGTCGGCGCTCAAGGGCGGTGCGATCGGGATCGCCCGGGGCAACCGCGCCTTCGAGCAAGCGGCGAACGCCATCCACGCGGAGCTGAGCCAGGCGGGCGTGCTGACGAACAGCGTCGCGAGCTGACCCACGGGTCCGCTCCCGCCCGGACGGCGGACCCGGCAACGACGAAGGCCACCCCGCGGGGTGGCCTTCGTCGTGCTGCTTGGTGGAGCTAAGGGGATTCGAACCCCTGACCTTCTCATTGCGAACGAGACGCGCTACCAACTGCGCCATAGCCCCAAGTGCTCGACCACACTAGCACCACGGAGCGCGCGAACCGAAATCCACACCGCCCGTCCGGGCGTGCCGCGGGACGGCGGGCAGGCCGGGACGGCGGGCAGGTCGGGACGGCAGGGAGGTCCGGACGGCTCAGACCGCGCGACGGCGGCGCATGATCGCGTCGAGGTCGGCCTGCGGCAGCGCGTCCTCGTCGATCACGCCCATGCCCGCCCACCGGCTCGGGGCGGCCGGCGGCTCCGGTGCCGTGGCGGCACCGGTCGCGGCAGTGGGGGTCGCGGTCTGTTCCCCGGACGGCGCACGCAGCCCGAGCCGCTCCGCGAGGCGCCCCTGGTCGTGCGCGGAGAGCGACGCGACGGCCTCCTCGACGTCCGGGCGCATGGGCGACACCCGGGCGAGCGTCGGGTCGGCCTCGGCGGCGCGGATCGCGGCCGCCTCGGCCTCGGCCGCCGCCTTCGCCTCGGCGACGCGCTCACGGAGCCGCGCGGCGAGCTCGGCCGAGGACTCCGGCGAGGGCGCCGGTGCCGCGGGCCGCTCGACGTACAGCGGCTTCGGCACACCGGCCGGCGTCCAGCTGCGGTCGCGCGCGGCCTCGGCGGGTTGCTCGGTGGACAGGGGCGGCGCCGGGTCCGTCCACGTCGACGTCGGACGGGAGGCGCGGCTCACCTTCGCAGCGCCGGCTGCGGCCCGCGCCTTCCGCGCATGGGCGACCTGGTGCAGCTGCGCGAGGACCGCTGCGGACCCGCCCGCGGCGAGCAGCCCGGCGACCCCGAGGAGCCAGAGCGCGGGTGCGGCGACGAACACGACGAGCGCCACGACGACCCCCACGGCACCGAACAGGGTCGCGCCGAGCCGGGAGCGGCGCATCCGCCGGGCGGTCAGCGCGGGGACGGACGACACCCGCTCGAGCTGGGGCTGCTGCTCGGCCAGGCGGCGGGTGATCTCCCGCTGCCGGGCGGCCTCGTGCGCCCGGACGATGGCGGCGCGCTTCGCCTCCTCGGACCGGGCGACGCGCTGCGCCTCGGCGAGGGACTTCGCGTTCATCTCGATGCGGACCTCGTCCGGCAGCTCGGCGGTCTGCGCGAGGATGCGGAGGGTCTGCTGCAGTCGGATGGCGTTGCGCTCGGTGGCGAGGTACTGCCGACGGGCCGCCCACGAGGGCATCAGGTAGACGACCCAGAGCACGGCCGCGATGAGCAGGACGATGCCGCCGCCCCAGGAGCCGATACCTGCCATGGGGACACGGTAGGGGTGCGGGTTCCCCCGTCGGGTGATTGCCGGTCGCGTGTTGCGCGAGTCGCGACCGAACCGGCGGTGGTGGGGCGCGCCTCCCGGCCGTCACCGGCACGTCGGGACGGGTCGCGCCCTGCGGAGCGTCAGCCGATGCGGGGTCGCGTGTCCAGCGGCACGGCCGCCTCGTCGCGTGCGGCGAGCGGCACGCTGCCGGCCCCGGCCGGGACGCGTCCGGCGACCCAGCGGTCGAGGACGCCCTCGCGGACCTCCTCGGCGACGAGGGCGAAGCAGAAGTGGTCGCGCCAGTCGCCGTTGATGTGGATGTAGCGCCGACGGAGGCCCTCGTAGCGGAAGCCGAGCTTCTCGACGACCCGCAGGCTCGGCGCGTTCTCCGGACGGATGCAGATCTCGATCCGGTGGATCCCGACGACCCGGAAGCAGTGGTCGACCGCGAGCGCGACCGCGATCGGGGTGACGTTGTGGCCCGCGGCGCCCTCGACGACCCAGTAGCCGATCGAGGCACTGGCGAGCGAGCCGTAGCTGATTCCGGAGACGTTGAGCTGCCCGACGAAGCGACCGTCGAGCTCCATCGCGAACGGCAGCCCGAGGCCGGCGCGGGCGTTGGCCTGCAGCGCGCGGATGCTGCCGCGGACGTCGGTCGCGACGTGGCCGGAGGGGTTCGTGGCCTCCCACGTGCGGAGCCACGAGCGGTTCGACGCGAGCGCGACGTCGAGGTCGCGGGTGTCACGGAGGCGGAGGGGCCGGATGGTGACCCGCCCGTGGGACAGGGTCGGGATCGTCGTCATCGCTGTGGTTCCTCCGGTGCCCGGTGGTCGGCCGGGCGGATGCACGAACGGGCCCGGGGAGTCCCCGGACCCGTTCGCGACGGGGTCGGTTATTCGCCCGCGTTGAACTCCTTGAGCCACGCCTTGAGGTCGGGGCCGAGGTCATCGCGGTCCGAGGCGAGCTGCACGATCGCCTTGATGTAGTCGAGTTTGTCACCGGTGTCGTACCGACGTCCACGGAAGACGACGCCGTACACGCCACCCGTCCATTCCTCGGCGCCCGCCATCTTCATGAGCGCGTCGGTGAGCTGGATCTCGCCGCCCTTGCCCGGCTCCTGCTTCTCGAGGACGTCGAAGACCTCGGGGCGGATGACGTAGCGGCCGATGATGGCCAGGTTCGAGGGCGCCTCGCCCTGCGGCGGCTTCTCGACGAGGCCGGTGATCTTCACGACGTCGTCGGTGTCGGTCTCCTCGACCGTGGCGATGCCGTACATGTGGGTCTGTGCCGCGGGGACCTCGAGGAGCGCGACGACCGTGGCGTTCTTCTGGCCCTGGACCTCGATCATGCGCTGGAGCAGCGGGTCACGCGCGTCGATGATGTCGTCACCGAGGAGCACGGCGAACGGCTCGCGGCCGACGTGCATCTTCGCGCGGAGCACCGCGTGGCCGAGGCCCAGCGGGTCTCCCTGGCGGACGTAGTGCATGTCGGCGAGGTCGGTCGACTGGTTGACCTTCTGGAGCTTCTCGTGGTCGCCCTTCTTCTTGAGGGTCTCCTCGAGCTCGGCGACGTGGTCGAAGTGGTTCTCGAGCGCGTTCTTGTTGCGGCCGGTGATCATGAGGACGTCGGTGAGACCGGCACCGACGGCCTCCTCGACCACGTACTGGATCGCCGGCTTGTCGACGACCGGCAGCATCTCCTTCGGCATCGCCTTGGTGGCGGGGAGGAAGCGCGTGCCCAGCCCAGCGGCCGGGATCACCGCCTTGGAAATCTGGAAGCCCATGTCCAGGAACCTATCGGACCGGCCCTGATCAGGCATGTCGTCTCATCGGAGGACACGGGATCCCCCGGAGCACGGCGGGAAGCCGCAACCGGAGCGCTCGCTAGACTCACCGCCATGACCGCCGACCTCGGGAACGAGAAGCGTGCCCTGCGAGCCGAGCTCCGGCAGCGCCGGCGCACCCGGACCACGACGGAGCGCGACGCGGAGCGCGCGGCCCTGACGACGACGCTGCAGCGCTTCGTCGAGGAACGCCAGGTCCGTTCGATCGCCCTCTACCTGTCGGCGCCCGACGAGCCCGACGTCCGGCCCTTCCTGACCTGGGCGCACGAGCAGGGCGTCCGGGTCCTGCTGCCGGTCACCCGCGAGGACGGCCTGCTCGACTGGGCGGTCGGCGACGGCGTGACCGAACGCGAGGGCCTGCACGGTATGCCCGAGGTGGTCGGCGAGGTGCTGTCCCCGCTCGCGCTCGGCGACGTGGACGCGATCCTCGCACCGGCCGCGGCGGTCGGCCACGACGGCTGCCGGATGGGCTGGGGCCGGGGCTACTACGACAAGACGCTCGGGTCCATGGCGAACCGGCCGCCCGTCTATGCTGTGATCTTCGACGCGGAGTACCTCGACGAGGTCCCGCGCGAGGCCCACGACGAACCCGTCGACGGCATCATCACGCCGTCGCGCATCATCACCTTCCGGAGCTAGGGTGCCCACCTACTCGTACCGCTGCACCGCCTGCGACAACGCCTTCGACATCAAGCAGTCGTTCTCCGACGCCACCCTCACCGAGTGCCCGGTGTGCGGCGGGCAGCTGCGCAAGGTCTTCTCGCCGGTGGGCGTGACCTTCAACGGCGGTGGCTTCTACCGCACCGACTCGCGCACGACGCCGAAGGAGTCCGGTTCGGCCGGCGGTTCGTCGTCCGGTTCGTCGTCGGAGGCGGGCTCGTCATCGGGTGGCTCGTCGTCCGGCGGCTCGTCGTCCGGCGGCTCGTCGTCGGCCGGCGGCTCGTCGTCGGGCGCGTCGAAGCCGGCGGCGTCCACGTCGTCGAAGCCCGCCGCTCCCGCGGGCTCCTGACCTCGCGGTCTGCTCCTCGGTAGGGTCGCAGGCGTCGCCGACCGGCGGCGGTCCGACCTTCGGAAGGAGAGTCCCGTGAAGGGGTTCAAGGAGTTCCTGCTCCGCGGCAACGTGATCGACCTCGCAGTCGCGGTCGTCATCGGTGCTGCGTTCACCGCCATCGTCACGGCGATCGTCACGAGCCTGATCAACCCGCTCATCGGTGCGGTGTTCAACGCGTCGAGCCTCGACAAGGCGCTCATCGTCGCGATCCCGACGACCTCGGGCGGCAGCGCGAAGCTGCTCTTCGGCGCGATCATCGGCGCCGTGCTCAACTTCGTCATCGTCGCGGCGGTCGTGTACTTCGCGCTCGTCCTGCCGGTGAACCACCTCCGGAAGGCCGCGTTCGAGCGGGTCAAGAACGACCAGGAGCAGACGCCGCAGGACGTCCCGCCGACCGACGTCGAGGTCCTGCTCGAGATCCGCGACCTGCTCCGGTCGCAGAACGGCGGCGCGGTCGGGACGGGTGGCGGTGCGCACATCGCGCCGTCGACCGCTCCCGAGGGCCCGGGGATCAGCGGCACGACGAAGCTGTAGCGCGCGGCGCGGTCGCGGTCGCGGTCGCGGTCGCGCGCGCTCGCGGCCGCGCGCGACCGCTCGCGACCGCTCGCGCTCGCACTTCGCACAACCAGAAGCCGTTCGCACCACGGGAATCCGTGGTGCGAACGGCTTTCCGTTGTGCGCGAGCACGTCGCGCCGGGTCGCGACCCGCGTCGGCAGCGGCGGGACGGTGACGGCGACGGCGACGGGCAGCAGCGGCCCGCGGGCCGTCCCCAGCGGCGCGCACGTCGCGAGCGGCCGGACCGCCGGGCCCTCAGGCCGTGCGGGTCGCCAGGCGGTGCTTCGCGGACAGCGCCCGGACGTACTGCACGCCCGCGACCACGTGCCCGACGGTCCCGGCCCACACGAACACGAGGGCGAGGATCCGCACCCAGTCGTGGTCGGCCGCGAACGACGTCGACGAGAACAGCAGCAGCGGCAGGCCGACGAACAGCAGCGCGGACCGGATCTTGCCCGTCCAGGTCACGTCGAGGTCGGGGTCGCCGCGGAACCACAGCCCGGACAGCAGCGCCAGCACCGCGTCGACGAGGACGATGATCGCGACGCTCGGCCACGGCAGCAGCCCGACGAGCACGAGCGACAGCACGATCGCGATGATCGCCAGCCGGTCGGCGATGGGGTCGAGGGCCTTGCCGAGCTTGGACCCCTGGTCGAACTTGCGGGCGATGAACCCGTCCGCCCAGTCGCTCACCCCGAGGACGACGAGCGTCACGAGCGCCCACCCCGAGTGGTGGGCGACCACGAGCCCGATGAACACGGGGATCAGCAGGAAGCGGACCACCGTGATCAGGTTGGGCCACGTCTGCCAGTCGGGGCGCTCCCGCACGGTGTTCGTCATCGCGTGCCAGGCTACCCGGCTCACCAGTGCGGCGGGACGTCGCGGAGGAGCTGGTCGTCGTTCTCCCCCGCGCGGTGCCGCGGCGGCTCCGGTGCGGGAGCCGGGTCGCTGCCCGGCACCGGCTGGGTGGTGACCCGCCTGCGGGGCCGGGTCGCGCCTCCCGGCCGGCCGTCGACCTGCGGTCCGTCAGCCGCATCCGGGACGGGAGGCGCTGCCTCCGTCGCGTCGTCGGCCTGCGGTCCGCCAGCCGCACCCGGGACGGGAGGCGCGGCTGCGGTCGCGTCGTCGGCTCGCGTCCACGTGCCCACCAGCTGGTCCGTGCCCGGCGTCACCGGGCCCGCGACCCGCGCCGCGCGACGCGACCCGCGCCGCCGCTGCGCGCTGCGCTGCTGCCCGTCGCCGAGCTGCCCGTCGTCGAGCTGCCCGTCGCCGGGTGCTCCGTCGCCGTGCGTCCCGGTCACCGGCGAGCGGGGACCGGCGGGATCGAGATCTCCTGCGTGGCGCCACGGTCGACGCCGAGCACCGACGCCACGGTGTCCGCGACGCGGTCCGGGTCGGAGAACAGCTGGAACGCGTGCACGCGCACGTAGTGCCAGCCGAGACGCCGGAGCACCTCGGGCCGCAGGCGCAGCGTCTCGCGCAGCGAACCGCGGACGAGCGACGCGTCGGTCTCGATCGTGACGCAGACGCCGCCGTGCGCCGCGACGAGCCCGAGCTTGCCGCGGTGCCCGAGCGCGACCGGGATGCCGCGCATCTCGAGGCGTCGGGCCAGGTCGACGAGCAGCGGGTCGGAGTCGTCCGGCACGTACTCGGCGGTGGTGCGTGCCCGGACCTCGGCGAGGATCTCCGCGAGCGCGACGGTGCCGTGGCCCATCCGCTCGGCCTCGATGTCGGACGGCTGGAAGCACGTGACGATCACCATCGAGCGGCGGGCCCGGGTCATCGCGACCGCGAGCAGCCGCTCCCCGCCCGGCTTGCCGAGGGCACCGAAGTCGCGCAGGACCCGCCCGTGCGGGGTGCGGCCGTAGCCGATCGAGAACACGACGCGGTCGCGGCTCTGGGCGACCGACTGCTCGAGCGTCGCGACGATGAACGGTTCGGCGCGGTCGCCGATGACGAACTCGGTGAGGTCCTTGTGCCCCTGCGCCGCGGTCAGGACCGCCTGCTCGACGCGGACCGCGTGCTTCGCGGAGGCCGTGATGACCATGAGCGACTCGGTCGGCCGGGTGCGGGCGTGCTCCATCACGAGCCGGACGACGCGGTCCACCTCGGCGTCGACGCTCTCGACCGCTCCGGACTCGGGGTCCGGCACGGCCTTGCCGTCGCTGACGTAGTCGATCGCGATCGAGCCGTGGCCGAGGAACGACCCGGCCCACGGCAGCGACTCGATGCGACCGCCGTAGAAGCGGCGGTTCACGAGCTCGGCGAGGTCCTCGCCACCGGCACGGTACGACCGGGTCAGGGACAGCGTCGGGAGCAGCGTGGAGAGCTTCGCGAGCGCGGAGTCGGCGTGCAGCGCGTCGAGGGTGCCCTCGTCGACCTGGAGCGCACGGTGGTCGGGGTCGACCGCGATCCGGAACGGCGACGGCGTCTGCGTCACCGGGTCGCCGAACGCGACGGTCTGGCGGGCGCGGCGGACGGCTCCGACGGTCTCGGCGATCGTGACGGCCCCGGCGTCAACCAGGATCACGGTGTCGAACGGCATCGTGTCGGCGATCTCGGCGACCTCGTACGGCGAGGCGAGCCAGACCGGCGCGATCGACCGGGACAGGTGCGGCGCGGAGTCCTGCAGCAGGCGCGACGTGATCGCGCCCTCCTTGAGCTGCGTCTTCAGCGCGGCGGCCTCGTCCGGCCAGTCGACGAGCCCGACCTTCCAGTTCTCGGCGAGCTGCCACGCCAGGCCCTGGGAGACCCCGGCCGCGTGCGCGTCGTCGACGAGCCGGAAGTCGGCCTCGACCCGGTCGAGCATGTCGGTGTTGCCGCCGAGCAGCGCCCGGTCGGACTCGAGCATCGTCTCGAGGGCGGACTGCCACCACGCGAGCTCGAGCTCGGCGGGCACCTGGGTGTCCGGCACGTGGCGGTTGGCGAGGTCGGTGAACAGCGGCTCGAGCTGCAGGTCGCGCAGGGTCTGCATGAGCTCGGTGCGCTCCTGCAGGTTGTGCAGGACGTCGGAGTCCTCGGCCAGGCGCGCGACGGTCGGGACGAGCTCGTCGATCGGCAGGTTGGCCAGCTGGGACTCGCGGGAGGTGCGGCCGAGCGGCTCGTCCAGGCGCGCGAGGTCCTGCACGACGTTCGAGAACAGCACCTGCACGTCGCCGATGCCGGTGGGCACCTCGGGGTTCACGCCGGCGGCGACGTAGCGCTGCCAGAGGACGCGCTGCTGCTGCACACGGGTGAGCGCCTCGTGCAGGTCGGACACGTGCACGCCCGGGCGGACGTACTCGCGGGCGAGCTTCTTGAGCCGGCGGCGGTTCGTCGAGGACATCGGGGCGCCCTCGCCGCGCGGGGCGGTGGCGGCGACGAGCTCGGAGACGGACCGGTCGAACACGACCGGCAGGAAGCGGTCGAGGGTGTCGCGGATCTCGGTGAGCAGGCGGAGGTAGATGCCGAGCTCGTTGATCGTCGTGAACTGCCGCATGTGCGTCGAGGCGACGAGGTCCTGGGCGCGACGGAGCAGCGTCGGCAGTCCCTCGGCGTCGAGGTCCTGCGCGGTGCGGTGCGCACGCTGCGCCCCGTCGCTCGAGCCGAACTTCGCGCCGTACCAGGGCGAGTCGTCGGGGCCGTAGCGGAACTCGCCGAGGTTCGCGGCGCTGACCATCGTCTCGGCGACGCGCGAGCGCCCCTCGACCATGCTCGTCACCGAGGTCGCGGACAACCGGGCGGTCGTCGACGGCGGCACTGGCAGCAGCGACAGTCGGGACAGCTCGACCAGGCAGTCGAGCACCGACACCCGGAACTCCGGGTGCACGCGGGTCAGCGAGCCGCGGTAGTCCTTGAGCACCTTGCGGAGCCGGACCAGGGCGTCGTCGACCTCGCGGAGGTTCGGGCGCGACGCCTTCTCGTTGCGGGCGATCGCGCGGACGACGTCACGGCGGAGCGTCGAGGGCGTGACGGCGACGCCGGGCAGCTGCACCTCGGCGAAGCGTGCGGCGATCCCGCGCAGGGTCGCGCGGCGGGGGCTGACGACGAGGACGCGCTTGTTCGCGGCGACGAGGCCGCCGAGCGCGTTGACGATCGTCTGGGTGCCGCCGGTGCCCGGGAGGGTCTTCACGACGATCGAGTTGCCGGCCGTGATCTGCGCGATCACGTTCTCCTGCTCGTCGTCGGCGTCGAGCAGGAGCGTGTCGGTCTCGGGGCTGCGCTCGTCGGACGGGGTCTGCTCGACCGGGTGGTACGACTGCTCGACCTGCCACTTCGCGCTCGGGTTGCCGGCGAGGGCGTCGAGCACCGGGTGGGACAGGTCGCCCGTGTCCTCGACGAGGCCGTCGGCGACCTGGGCGAACGTCGAGACGACCAGGCGTGCGTGCACCGAGAAGCCCGGGATGTGCGCCGTGAGGCCACGGAGCCGGTCGATCACCGGGTTCGGTGTGAACGAGCCGTCCTGCTGGGCGAGCGCGACGAAGGACTGCGCGTCGAGGATGACGCCGTACTGCTCGTGCAGGGCGTCGGCGAGGCCGGGGTTGAGCACGGGCTCGCCGAGCAGCCGGACCTCGAAGTCACGGCCGTGGCGCCGGATCGCGAGCGGGCGGAGCAGCACCGGGCCGCGGAAGTGCTCGTCGCCGTGCTGCCAGTCGGCCATGCCGATGCCGAGCTTCACGGCGTCGATGCCGCGCACGGTGGCGAGCTCGGTGCCCTTCTCCTCGACGCGGGCCGCCGCGACGCGGGCGGCGCGGAGCGCCACCTCGTCGCGGATGAGGCTCGACAGCAGGGTGGTCTTGCCGGTGATGAACTGCGCGAGACCACCGGGGTGCGTGGTCGACAGCTCGATGCGTGCGCGCGGGTGGTCGCTGAAGTGGATCAGCGGGCTGGTGCCGCCGACCCCGGTCAGCTGCTTCCGCCAGGCGTCCCACGCGGGTTCGGCGGCGTTGCCGGCCTGGAGGCGCGGGTCGCCGAGGCTGATGGCCTGCGGACTCGTGAGCTGCAGCTCCGGTCGCAGGGTGCGGTCCGGTTCGTCCGTCACGGCGGTCTCTTCCTGCTGGTCCCGTCGGTCCCCTGCCGGTCCGCCGCTGCGCGGCTGTCCGCTCGTCGCGCGGTCGTCCCCCGACCGGTCGTCGGTGGCCGCGGCGCCGTCGCGGGCGGGGGCGTCGCCGTCCACGCCGCCCTCGTCGCCCCTCGTCCTGTCCGCTCGCCACACATCGGACACTGTAGGCGGAAGCGACCGGCGCGTCGGCCAACGACCCGGGTTTCGGGGATTCCGGCGGGAGCGCCGGGGTGGTCCGGCGGCGGCATCGCGCGATGTGGTACCAACGGGGCATGGCCATCGACGACCGCACCGCTGAGTCCGCCCCCACGCCGAACCGGCGTCGATCGGTCCCCGCCGAGATCTCCCGCTCGTGGCTGCTCGTGCCCGGGACCGCCGCCGACCGCTTCGAGCGGGCCCAGCGCTCACGTGCCGACCAGATCATCCTCGACGTCGAGGACGCGGTCGATCCGGCCGCGAAGCCCGGCGCCCGCGCGACCGTGGCGTCCTGGCTCGCCGGCGGCGGCGAGGCCTGGGTGCGGATCAACGACGTGACGACGGACTTCTGGGCCGACGACGTCGAGGAGCTCCGCGGTCTCCCGGGTCTGCAGGGCGTGATGCTCGCGAAGACCGAGTCCCCCGCGCAGGTCACCGACACGTGGCACCGCCTCGGCGGCCACACGCCGGTGATCGCGCTCGTCGAGTCGGCGCTCGGGATCGAGGAGGCGACGTCGATCGCCAAGGCCCAGGGCGCGTTCCGTCTGGCCTTCGGTTCCGGCGACTACCGCCGGGACACGGGTGCTTCGGCCGACACCCTCGCGATGGCGTACCCGCGGTCCCGCCTGGTCGTGGCGTCGCGGGTGGGCGACCTGCCCGGCCCGATCGACGGCCCGACGGTCGGTTCGGCGCACGCGATCCTGCGTGAGCAGTCCCAGGTCGCGGTGTCGCTCGGCCTGACCGGCAAGCTCTGCCTCGACACCGAGCAGCTGCCGGTCATCAACGAGGTCATCTCACCGACGCCGACCGACGTCGCCTGGGCGCAGGACTTCCTGGACGACTTCGAGGCGCGCGGCCAGGTCATCCGCGACGGCTCGGACCTGCCGCGGCTCGGCCGGGCGCAGAAGATCCAGCGGCTCGCCAGGGCATTCGGCGTCGAGGCGCGGTAGGACGGTCCCATGACCTGGTCGAACGTCCCCGGCGGTCCGCCGCAGTCCGCTCCCGGTGCCCCGCGTCCCGAGCACGACCGCGACGCCGAGGCACGGCGCACGGCCTGGGAGCGCGGCGGCACGACGCTCTTCCCGGCCGCGAAGATCGCCGACCGGGTGTCGACCGTCCTCCTGCTGGTGTTCGGCGCGGTGATGACCGTCGTCACCGTGGTCGTGGGCGTGATCGGGGTGGCCTCGGCGACGACCTCGTGCGACGCGGCGACGGGGTGCTCGCCCGGTGGGTACCTCGGCGGTGCGGCGATCGCGGCGGGTGGCTCGTTCGTGGTGGGGGTCGCCACGGTCGTCCTCGCGGTCGGGGCCTGGGTGCGCCGACGCTCGTCGTGGTGGATCGCGGCGATCGGCTTCGTGCTCGCGGTGGCCTGCATCGCGTGGGGCGGGGTCGTGTTCGCCGACGCGGCCGACGGTGCCGGGAGCACCGGGACCGCGGGGAACGCGACGGCGTCGGCGCCCGCCTGACCGGCCCGACACGCACGCGCCGCCCGGCGGTAGCCTGCCGCGCATGGTGACCGTGTCGCGCACGACCGTGGCCGTCGTCGGCGGCGGTCCCGCCGGCGTCGTGCTCGGCCTGCTGCTCGCCCGCGGCGGTGTCGACGTGCGCGTGGTCGAGTCGCACGACGACTTCCTCCGCGACTTCCGCGGCGACACCGTGCACGCCTCGACGATCCGCTTGCTCGACGAGCTCGGGCTCGGGGAGCGCTTCCGTGCGCTGCCGCAGACCCGGCTCGACGACCTGTCGCTGCCCCGCCCGGACGGTTCGCGCGTGGTGCTCGGGGAGTTCTCGCGGCTGCGTCCACCGTACGACCACGTCGCGATGGTGCCGCAGTGGGACCTGCTCGACCTGCTCACCACCGCCGCCCGCGAGGAACCGTCGTTCACGATCTCGATGGGCACGGCCGCGAGCGGGCCCATCGTCGAGGACGGGGTCGTCACGGGCGTCCACCTGCAACCGCGCCACGGGGGCGGTCCCGAGGAGCTGCGCGCCGACGTCGTGGTGGCCTGCGACGGACGGAACTCGGTGCTGCGGACCGCCGCCGGGCTCCGCCCGCGGTGCTTCCGCGTGGGGTTCGACACGTGGTGGTTCCGGCTGCCCCGCCGCGCCGGCGACGACGGCGCCGCACTGGTCCCCGCGTTCGACGGCCGTGACGTCCTGCTCGCGTTCCCCCGGCGGGACCACCACCAGGTCGCGTACTTCGCGCCGAAGGGGTCGGACCCGGCGCTGCGTGCCGCCGGGGTGGCGGCGTTCCGAGCGACCGTCGCGCGGCTGCGGCCGGACCTGGCCGACCGGGTGGGCGCGATCCGGTCGATGGACGACGTGCACGTGCTCGACGTGCGGCTCGACCGGCTGCGGCGCTGGTGGTGGCCGGGGCTGCTCTGCATCGGGGACGCCGCGCACGCGATGTCCCCGGCGGGCGGGGTCGGGATCAACCTGGCGGTGCAGGACGCGGTCGCGACCGCCACTGCACTCGTGCCCGCGCTCCGTCGGGGGCTGCACGGACGGGCGCTCGACCCGGTGCTGCGCGCCGTCCAGCGACGCCGGACCCCGCCGACCGTGGCCGTGCAGGCGGCGCAGCGGCTCCTGCACCGGGTCGTGTTCGAGCGTGCCTTCGCCGGGCGGACGGCGGGCGGACCACCGCTCCTGCCCGTCTTCCTCGCCCGCTGGGTGCCACCGGCCCGGTGGGCGTACGCCCGGGCGGTCGCGTTCGGACCGCTGCCGGAGCACGCCCCGCCGTGGGCACGGCGCTGACCGCAGCGGCGTCGGCCGTGGCGCGTGGACGGACCGCGGCGCGCGCCTAGGCCCCGACGGCCCCGTCCTGCCCGGACGACTCGGACGGCGCAGCCGGGAGCGGTTTCTGCCACCGGTCCACGCGGACGGCGATGCGTTCGGAGGGGTCCCCGCTCCACGTGGCGTCGAGCCCGTGGTCCGCGAGCGCAGCGACGACCGCCACGGCGGCGCTCACCCGGCTGTGCTGCCGCAGCGCCGAACGACCGTCGAGCGACTGCTCGGCGAGTGCGACGTGGTCCGGCTCGAGGTCGGGTGCGTGCCGGAAGGCGCCGTACGACAGGTGCAGGGTCGTCGGCGTCTCGGCCAGCCGCTCGGCGTCCTGCTCGTGGAAGAACACGTACGCCCACTCGCGGGACCCGTCCTCCGCGGTCCCGTCGGAGGTGCGGGCGTCCTCGCACGCGGCGATCCCGTCGGCCTGGTCGACCCCGGTCGCCATCGCCGCGACGAACCCCTGCTGCCGGAGGATGTCGAACGCCTCGCGCAGCCGGTCGTACTGGCCGCTGCCCGGTGGGCGGTCCCGCTGGTCGAGCAGGCGCGCGGCCCAGCGTGCCCGGACGACCTGCTCGACCGTGTCGCGCAGCGCGTCGAGGTCGTCGGTGTCGTCCTCGTGCTCCTCGACGACCTGCTCGACGACGTCGTCGAACGACGTGAAGCCCGGCAGGACGAGGGCGTCGACGGACGCGGCGAGCGCCGCCGGGTCGAGGGTGTCCCGGGCTGTCGGAGCGGCCGGGGCGACCGGGGCGGCGGAGGGATCGGTGCCGGCAGCGTCGTCCGACCGGGTCTCGTCGGCCCCCTGCTCCGACCCCGCGCGGGTGGTCCCTGCGGTGTCGGTGTCACGCCGTCGTCGCCACCATCGGAACGCCATGCCGCCGATGCTACCCACGGGTACCGAGCCGGCGACCGGTGCCACCGGCAGCCGGCACCCGGCGGGCGCAGACCGACCTGCGCACCCGAACCGCGCCTCCCGGTCCGACCGGTGCCGGACGCGAGCCGACCGGCGGAGCCGCACCGCGCCTCCCGACCCGACCGGTGCCGGACGCGAGCCGAGCGGCGGAGCCGCACCGCGCCTCCCGACCCGACCGGTGCCGGACGCGAGCCGACCGGCGGACCCGCACCGCGCCTCCCGGCCGTGCGCAGACTGGACGTCCACCGGACGGCCGGGCGCATGCTGGCGGCATGAAGCAACGAGTCATCGGAGACGTGTCGGTCAGCGCGATCGGTCTGGGCGGCATGCCCATGTCCATCGAGGGGCGGCCCGACGAGCGGCAGTCCGTCGCCACCATCCACGCAGCCCTCGAGGCGGGCGTGACGCTCATCGACACGGCCGACGCCTACCACCAGGCGGGCAAGGACGAGGTCGGCCACAACGAGACCCTCATCGCGAAGGCGGTGCACGAGTTCCACGGGGACACCGACGCCGTGCTCATCGCGACGAAGGGCGGACACCTGCGACCCGAGGCCGGGCCGTGGGCTCAGGACGGCCGTCCCGAGTACCTGAAGGAGGCGGCGAAGGCCTCGGCCGCGCGCCTGGGCGTCGACGCCGTCGGGCTGTACCAGTTCCACCGGCCGGACCCCGCGGTGCCGTACGCCGACTCGATCGGGGCGCTCGCGGAGCTCCTCGACGAGGGCGTCATCCGGATGGCCGGCATCTCGAACGCCGACCCGGACCAGATCCGCACCGCGAACGAGGTGCTCGGCGGGCGACTGGCCTCGGTGCAGAACCAGTTCTCGCCGGCGTTCCGCTCGAGCGAGGCGGAGCTGCAGCTCTGCGACGAGCTCGGCATCGCGTTCCTGCCGTGGAGCCCCCTCGGCGGCATCGCCAAGGCCGGCGACCTCGGCACCGCGTTCGAGGAGTTCGCGATCGTCGCGCGGGAGCGGGACGTGTCGCCGCAGGTCGTCGCGCTGGCGTGGGAGCTGCACAAGAGCGACGTGGTCGTCCCGATCCCCGGGGCCTCGCGGCCGCAGTCGATCCTCGACTCGGTCGTCGCGGCGACGATCAAGCTCCGCGACGAGGACGTCGCCCGGCTCGACGCGGCGCAGCGGTCCGCCTGACCCCGGGACGCACACACCGCGACGCCCCGGCTCCGCTCGTGCGGGGTCGGGGCGTCGTGGTGTTCCGGTGCGGCGGTGTCGCGGGCTCGGCTCGCGACCACACCTGCCGTCAGGACGTGCAGGCCTTCTGGAAGTCGCTGCCCGTCGACTGCACCTTCTGGCTCGAGGCGGTGAGCGCCGACACGTCGGCCGACCCCGGGTCCTCGGAGACGTCCTCGATGGCGTCCACCATGTCGCCGTAGGCCTCGCTGAACGCGTCACCCTTCTCCTTGAGGTCGGCGTCCTCGAGCTCGTCGACACCCTGGTCGATCTTGTCGTCGAGCTCCTTGAGCCGGTCGAGCGCTGCACCCGGGTCGGACTGCAGGTCGGCCGCCGACGACTGCACGCCCGATGCGGCGTCCTGCACGGTCTTCGAGAACTCACGGCACTGCTCGGCCTTCGACGGGCCGCCCGCCGAACACCCGGCGAGCAGGACCACGGAGAGTGCTGCGGTGGCGATGGCGATGGTCTTCCTGGACATGCTGTGTCCCCCTGGTTCGTGCCCGCGCTCCCCCCGGTGGGTCGCGGATCGTCCCCGACGGTACATGGCGGACGCACAGGTGGTTCCGTGGTCCGGCGTACGGTCGAGGGATGCACGCGATCACGGCACACGACGGCGGACTCCGACTCGACGAGCACGACGACCCGGTGGCGGGCCCCGGCGAGGTCCTCGTCGCGGTGGCCGCCGCGGGCGTCAACAACGCCGACCTGCAGCAGGTCGCCGGCAACTACCCGCCGCCGCCCGAGGCGTCCGAGGTGCTCGGGCTCGAGGTCTCCGGCACCGTCCGCGCGCTCGGGGACGGCGTCGAGGGGTTCGCCGTTGGCGACCGGGTCTGCGCGCTGCTGTCGGGCGGCGGGTACGCCGAACTCGTCGCGGTGCCGGCGACGCAGGTCCTCCCCGTCCCGGACGGCGTCGACCTCGTCGAGGCGGCCGCCCTGCCCGAGGCCGCGTGCACGGTGTGGTCGAACCTCGGGATGATCGCCGGGCTCCGCGCCGGGCAGACCCTGCTCGTGCACGGCGGCACGGGCGGCATGGGCTCGCACGCCGTCCTGCTGGCGAAGGCCATGGGCGTCCGGGTCGTGGCGACGAGCGGCGGCGAGCGGAAGGTCCGGGCGTCGCAGGAGCTCGGCGCCGACCTCGTGGTCGACCACCGCAGTGAGGACTTCGTCGAGCGGACCCTGGCGTTCACCGAGGGTCGCGGCGTGGACGTCGTCCTCGACGTCGTCGGTGCGGACTACCTGGCGAAGAACCTCGCGGTCCTGGCGCCGAACGGCCACGTCGCGGTGATCGCCGCCGGCAGCGGTTCGACGGGCGAGCTCGACTTCGGCGCGATGATGCGCAAGCGCGCCACGATCAGCGCCACCACCCTGCGGGCACGACCGGCCGACGAGAAGGCCGCGATCGTCGCCGCGGTCCGGGAGCACGTCTGGCCGCTCGTCGCCGACGGCAGCGTGCGCCCGGTGGTGGACAGCACGGTGCCGCTCGCCGAGGCCGCCGAGGCGCACCGCCGCATCCGCGACGGCGAGGTGGTCGGCAAGGTGCTGCTCACGATCTGAGCGAGCCGGGCCGGGCGAGCGGGCCGGGCCGGGCGAGCGGGCCGGGCG
>NZ_MCIG01000022.1 GCF_001705035.1 Curtobacterium sp. UCD-KPL2560
TGCCCGCCCACCGGGCGGGAGGCGCGTGGTGGCCCCGACCCGCGCCTCCCGTCCGGCCCGGCCGCGCTCTCCGGACCAGACGCGACACTTCCTCGATCTCGTGACCCGGGACGCTGACGGGCGCCGCCGCACTGCCGACAGGGACCCGCGACACCCGAGCGCGACCGTCGGCCGCGGCCCCCGCCGACACCCACCTCCCCGGAAGGGACCCACCGTGGACGTCGTCCGCTCCTCCGTCGTCGCGCTCGTGGTCGGCGCGCTGACCCTCTCCGCCCTCGGCACCGCGAACCCGGCGACCGCGGTACCCGGCGCTGCCGCGCCCGCACCCGCCGCACCCGCCGCCGCTGCTGCGCCCGCCGGGCCGCCCGCGGACGGCGTCCGCGTCGGCGCCGGCTCCTACGCCCCGACCCCGCCCGGGAGCCTGCCCGACATCGCGGACGTGCAGGCCACCGTCGACCAGCACCTGTACGTCGACCCGTCGCAGGCGGGCAAGCCGGTGCCGACCAACCAGTGGTGGACCGACCTGCTCGTCAGCCGCTGGTCCGGCGACATGTGGGCCTACCCGTTCGTGTCGTCGAACAGCGCCGCGGGGACGAAGCTCAGCTACCCGACCACCTGGAACGCCGACGGCACGGCCATGCGGCTCGACGCCCCGATCACCGTCGGCGCGACCGTCGAGCCGACCCCGGACGCCTCCGACCGGCTCCTCGCCGACTTCGAGGACGGCGTCCCCGCCGACTGGACCGCGACCGGCGACGCGTTCACGACGACCGCGACCGACACGGCACGCGGGCAGAGCGCGGTCTCGGGGTGGCTCGGGAAGGGCTTCCTCGACTCCTTCACGGACGACGACGGCGACGGCGCGACGGGCACGCTCACCTCGCCCGCGTTCACGATCGACCGTTCGACGCTCGCGTTCCTCGTCGGCGGCGGTCGGCACCCCGACCACGAGGCGGTGCAGCTCCTGGTGGGCGGGCAGGTCGTCGAGCAGGCGACCGGCACCGACAGCGAGGTGCTCCGGTGGGCGTCGTGGGACGTCTCGGCGCTCCGCGGCAGGACCGCGCAGCTCCGCGTGGTCGACGACCTGCGCGCCGGCTGGGCGCACGTCCTGCTCGACCAGGTGCTGCTGACCGACGCGCCCGACGGCCTCGCCGAGCGGTCCTCCACGACGTTCTCGGCGAAGGAGGCCGACGCCCTGCGGTGGGGCGACTGGAACGTCAGCTGGCGGATGCCCCAGGACGGCCCCGGCGGCCAGTCCGTCGACGTCACGAGCGTGCAGGGCTCGCCCTACGAGTGGT
Organism: Curtobacterium sp. UCD-KPL2560; assembly: GCF_001705035.1. Lineage (GTDB taxonomy): Bacteria > Actinomycetota > Actinomycetes > Actinomycetales > Microbacteriaceae > Curtobacterium. Next base: position 1,299 of record NZ_MCIG01000022.1, read on the forward strand.
TCGAGTTCCACGGCGCGACCCCTCGGCTGACGCTGCAGCCCGGTGCGACGCTCACGGACGGCGACGGCGAGCGCCTGACCGGCACGATCACGGCCGACCGCTTCGAGATCCGCCAGGACGGGCACGTGTTCGGCGTGCACGCCCCGACCGGCACGACGTTCACCCGCACGGGCGACGTCCTGGACGCGTCCACGGGCACGCCCTACCTGGTGGTCAGCGCAGTGCCCGAGCACGGGCTGACGCTCGACGACCTGCACCGCACGGCGTTCGCGGTGCCGCGGGACACCACGATGGCCTACTCGTACGACCCCGCAGCCGGGCAGGTGGAGCAGCGCTGGTCGCTCCGCACCGACCTGCTGCAGGGCACCGACCACGACACCGTGCAGGGCTGGCTCCAGCACCAGTACGCCGAGTCGACGAACGACCTCCGCTTCACCGGGGCCACGTACGCGACGCCCCGGGGCACCATGCGCACCACCGTCGGGCACGACGGCTGGACGCTCCGCTACGCGTTCAGCGGGCTCACCCCGGTCGGCGCGGAACCCACGGCCACGGGCGACGACCCGTACCGCGAGGACGTCATGCGGCGGTACCTCGCCGACTACGCCGCGAAGACCACCTACGGCGGGGACACCTACTGGGGCGGCAAGGACCTGCAGCAGCTCGGCGCGTACATGACGATCGCCGACCAGATCGGCGACGACGCGGACGCCGAGCGGCTCCGGTCGACGCTCGAACGGGCGCTCACCGACTGGTACACGTACTCCGCGGGGGAGCGCGAGCACTTCTTCGCGATGTACCCGACGTGGAAGGCCCTGATCGGCTTCGGCGACTCGTACGGCTCGGCGCAGTTCAACGACAACCACTTCCACTACGGCTACTTCGCGCTCGCGACCGCGATGCTCGGTCGGGCCGACCCGGCGTGGGCCGAGCGCTACGGCGACATGGCCACCCTGGTCGCGAAGCAGTACGCGAACTGGGACCGCGACGACGCCCGCTTCCCGTACCTGCGGACGTTCGGCGTCTGGACCGGGCACTCGAACGCCGGCGGGGTCTCCTCGCCGGGCGGCAACAACCAGGAGTCGTCGTCCGAGGCGGTCCAGTCCGAGGCCGGGCTGTTCCTGCTCGGCACCGTCCTCGGCGACGAGGAGATGCAGGCCACCGGCGCGATGCAGTACGTCACCGAGCGGGCGGCCGTGCGGGACTACTACCAGAACGCGCACGGCAACCCCGCGTCGAAGGCGTACGACGGGAACGGCGCGTTCCCCGCGGCGTACCGGGCCGGGCAGGCGGGCATCCTGTTCGACTCCGGGCAGGCCGAGGCGACGTACTTCTCGGGCGACCCGGCCTGGATCTACGGCATCCAGTGGATGCCGACCGCCCCGTGGTTCGCGTACTTCGGGTGGGACCCGGACTTCTCGGCGTCGCTCATGCGGCAGATGATGCGCGCACGACCACAGGTCGTCGGACAGGACGGCGTGGTCGGCGGCAACGCGGGCCACGTGCAGATGCTCACGAAGAAGTGGTGGGGCGTCGGCACCTACGGCGACGCCGTCATCACCCGGGACCGACCGGCGGCGATCCGCGAGCTGCAGGACGCCGTCCGCGCCGCCGAGCGGAACCACCCCGGGTACGTCACCGCCCGGACGGCCGCGAACCCGCTGTACGACCGCGCGACCGACACGCTGTACGTCTCGGTCGCCGAGGACGGCACCGTGGTGTTCCCGGACGCGTACTGGACGCCGGAGACCCTGCCAGCGGCCCTCGTGCCCGCCGAGCTCGACGGTCCGACCGCCGACCGGCAGCCCGCCGACTGGCCGGTGCGCTCGCCGCTGCTGTCCTTCCTGGTCACCGACTACCGGGCGGACACCGCGACGATCGACCGGCTGTACGGCGTCGACCTGACCGACCACCGCCCTGGTGTCGACACGGCCCACGCCGCGGCGGTGTTCAGCGACATGGGCGACGCCCTCGGCAACGTCGTGCTCGGCTTCCTCGCCCAGTACGACCCCGACACCTACGCCGACGTGCACGCGGCGCTCTGGGCGGAGCAGGACCCGGCCGTCACCGGGCAGTCGATGGCCGGCCTGGTCTACCACCAGGCGATGTCGAACCGCACCGTCGGCACCGAGGTCACCGACCGGCACACCTCGAACCCGCTCAGCCAGGTGTTCCGGGCCGCCGACGGCACGTACTCGTACGTGCTCGACAACATCGACGACGTCCAGCACACCTACGACGTCTACGAGGGGCAGCGCGTGATCGGGCAGATCGCGGTCCCGGCCCGGACGCAGATCACCTCGCACCTCGACGCCCGGCTGACCGAGGTCGCGGTCGCCCTCGACGGCGGCGCCAGGACGGTCGCCCCCGGGAGCACGGTGCACCTCACCGCGACCGGCACCGACCAGTACGGCGCGACCGTGCCGCTCGAGGGCGTGCGCTGGACCACGTCCTCGGGGACGATCGACGCCGACGGCACCCTGCACGCCGGCGCCGACCCGGTGGACGTCGCGACGGTGACGGCCACGGTCGGCTCCGTGCACGGCGAACACCGGTTCCGGGTGGCCCCGACGCCCGTGCTCACCGGCCTCACGGTGACCCCCGGCGTCGAGCGGCTCGTCGTCGGCACCCCGGTGACCTTCCGCGCCGAGGGGCACGACCAGTACGGCGACCCCGCCGCGCTGCCCGCCCCGCCGGTGTGGAGCACGACCGCGCCGGGTTCGGTCACCGCCGACGGCACCCTGACCACCACGGGACCGGGTGCCGGCTACCTGGTCGCCACCGTCGGTGCCGGACCGGCCACGGTCGAGGGGACCGCGGTCGTGTCCTCGGTCGTCACGGTCCCCGTCGTCCCCGGCGTCCGGGCCACCGCGACCTCGACCGACGGCGGGAGCACGGCCGCGAGGGCCGTCGACGGTGACCGCTCCACCCGGTGGGAGAGCCGCCACGGTGTCGACGACGTCGACCTGGTGCTCGACCTCGGCGGTGCCCGCGACGTCGACACCGTGCAGGTGGACTGGGAGGCCGCGGCGGCCGCACGCTACGTCGTCCAGGTGGCCGACGCGGCGGACGGTCCCTGGCGCGACGTCCGCACGGTCGAGAAGACCGACGCCGCCGCCGACACCGTGCCCGTCGGGGCGACCGCCCGGTACGTCCGGCTGCACCTGACCGACCGGCTGACGCAGTACGGCTACTCGGTGTGGGAGGTCAGGGTCACCGGGACCCCCGCCGCGTCGGCCGTCACCGTGCGGGACCTGCTCGTGGCCCCGCGCAGCGCCACCGTCCGGTCCGGCGACACCGTCCGGCTCGCCGCGTACGGCTTCGACGCGGACGGCGCCGGCGGGCTGCTCGAGGGAGCGGCGCGCCCGACGTGGACCGTCGACACGGCGGACGGCAGCGGGACCGCCGCGGACCCGGACGACGGGGCGACGGTCACCGATGCCGGGGTCGTCACCGCACCCCGTACCCCCGGCGCGACGATCACCGTCCGGGCGACCCGGGGAGAGGCCGCCGGCACCGCCGTGGTCCGCACGCTCGACGCCCCGGCCACCCCCGCGGTCGCCCGGGACGTCGCGGTCGGCAAGCCGGTGACGACCTCGTCGGACGAGCGGGGCGACCTGGCCGGCGACGCGGCCGTGGACGACGACGACACGACCCGCTGGTCGAGCGCCGCCCACGACGGCGAGGGGCTCACGGTCGACCTCGGCACGGTGCTGCCGCTCGACCGGGTCGAGGTCGCGTGGGAGGCGGCCTCGGCGGCGTCCGACCGCGTCCAGGTCCGCGACCGCGACACCGACCCGTGGCGCACGGTCGCGACCACGACCGCGGGGAGCGGCGGGACCGAGCGGCACGCCCTCGACGGGGTGCGCGGTCGGTACGTGCGGCTCGTCGCCGACACCAGGAACACGCGGTACGGCGTCTCGGTGTGGTCGTTCCGGGTGTTCTCCACCGAGGGCGCGCCGACACCCGACCTCGCCCGCCGCGCGACCGTGCGGTCATCGGGCGACGAGTCGGCCGGCACCCCGGCCCGCCTCGCCGTCGACGGCGACCCGGGGACGCGGTGGGCGAGCGAGCACGTCGACGACGCCCACCTCGACGTCGACCTCGGTGCGGTGCACACGGTGCACGAGGCGACGATCCGGTGGGAGGCCGCGTACGGCCGCTCGTACCGGATCGAGGGCCGTGACGGCACGACGGGCGCGTGGACGACGGTCGCGACGGTGACCGACGGCGACGGCGGCGCCGACCGGGTCGCGCTGCACGGCTCGTGGCGGACGCTGCGGCTGCAGGGCGTCGAACGGGGCACGCCGTACGGGTACTCGCTGTACGCGCTCGAGGTGCGCTGACCCCGCGGTCGGCACCGCGTCGAGGCGGACGGGAGGCGCGTGGCGGCCCCGGTGCGCGCCTCCCGTCGTCCCCACGTGCCGGACGGGAGGCTCGTGGCGGCCCCGCACCGTGCCTCCCGTCGTGCGCACGGGTTGGACGGGAGGCTCGTGGCGGCCCCGCACCGTGCCTCCCGTACGCCGTCGTGACGGCGTCAGCCCGCCGCGTCCGCGCCGAACGCGTCGCCCGCGGTGACCGGCGAGCCGTCCCAGACGACCGCACCGCAGGACCGCGCGGCACCGACCGCGTCGGGGCCGAGCCGCGAGGCGTCGCAGACCACCCGGACCCCGAGTGCCCGGCAGATCCGCACCACCGAACCGACCGCGGCCGCGTCGACCACCCCCGGATCCGCCAGCAGGAGCACGTGCGGCGGCGGTGAGAACTCCCGCAGCGCGGCACCCCAGCTCACCGCGTGCAGGAGCCGGCTGCCATACTCCGATGGGACGAGCCACTCGTAGCGGTCGCCGACCGGGTGCGCGTCCACGACCACCAGCGTGCCGCTCACGGGGCTCCCCCGTGTCGGGGGAGGGGACCAGCATGACCGACACCGACCAGGACCGACGGGTCGCGGTGGTGATCGAGGACGACCTCGACATCCGCTACCTGCTCGAGCAGGTGCTCACGCAGGCCGGCTACTCCACCGTCAGCACCGGGAACGGCGAGGACGGCGTCCGCGCGGTCCTCGCGCACGAGCCGGTCGTGACGACCCTGGACGTGTCGCTGCCGGGGATCGACGGCTTCGAGGTGGCCCGACGCATCCGGGCGTCGAGCAGCACCTACATCGTGATGATCTCGGCGATGGGCGACGAGATCGACGTGCTGCAGGGCCTGGAGGCCGGCGCCGACGACTACATCGTCAAGCCGTTCCGGCCGCGCGAGCTCCGCGCGCGGCTCGGGGCGATGCTCCGCCGACCGCGCACGGTCGTCGAGATCGACGGCTCCGCGCCTGCGGTCCGCGCGGTCGGTGCCGCGACACCGACCGCCGGGGCGCTCGCCGCGGGCGTCGGTGCGGCGACCCCGGTGTCGCCGGTCGGGTCCGCCCCGGTCGCACCCGAGTGGGTCCCCGCCGCCGCGCCCGCCGTCGAGGCCGCTCCTGCCGAGCGGGTACCGGACCGGGGTGCCGAGGCCGCGGGGGCCGTCGTGCCGACCGTCCCGGCGGCGGTCACCCCGGCGCAGGACGAGGGCACGTGGGTCCGGCACAACGGCCTCGCGATCGACCCGGAGGCGCGGCTCGTCCAGGTGGACGGCACGCCCGTCGAGCTGACCAAGACCGAGTTCGACCTGATCGCCACGCTCGTCGACTCCCGGCGTCGCGTGCGGTCGAAGGCGGACCTGGCGCTCGCGATCCGGAACGACGCGTACGTCACCACGCACTACATCGGCGACGCCGACCGCCGTGCGGTCGAGGTGCACATGGCCAACCTGCGCCGCAAGCTCGCCGACGACCCGAACGCGCCACGCTTCGTCGTGACGGTCCGGGGCGTCGGGTACCGCCTGACGGGCCCCGGGGACCCGGGGTACGTCGCGGAGTAGGGCGCAGGGCGGCACCCGTCAGACCTTGTACCCGAACTGGCGGCGGAGCAGCTTGCCGACCATCCCGAGGGTCTGCAGTGCCGTGATGACGGCGAGGACGGGCCAGCCGGAGCCCAGGATGCGCGCCTGCGTCACGACGTCGAGCTGCAGCCAGCCGAACACGGCGGCGGCCATCACGAGCAGGACGATCACGACCGGGGCGAGGTGGGCGTTGCCCGAACCGCGCTCGGCCTTGGCCTGCTCGGCCCAGTTGTCGGTCTGCTTCTTGCTGCCGAAGCGGGTCCACGCGCGCAGGAAGTGGCCGAGCCGGATCCACATGTAGACCTCGGCGGGCACGAGCAGCAGGGCGAACAGGACGTCCCGCCAGGTGCGGTGCTTCATGGACGCGACGACGCGCAGGTTCAGCGCGACCGCGACGACCGGCGGGACGAGCCAGAGCGGGCTGAAGACGAAGGCGTGGATCGACAGGGACGCCACGAGCAGCAGGACGAACAGCACCCGGGTGAGGAAGTTCATCGCCATCGACGCGTGCTCGAGCCACCGCAGCCGCAGGTTCGGGTGGAACGGCTGCCCCTTCGTGTCGCCGCGCTGGCCAGGCCACATGAGCTCGATGGCGCCGAAGTTCCACTTGACCTGCTGGGCGTCGAGGCCGCGGAGGGTGTGCATGCCGCCGACGTCGGCGCGGGCACGGGCGCTGATCTTCGTCAGGTAGCCGGCGCTCTTCACCTGGAGCGACAGGAGCGAGTCCTCGACCTCGCTGTCCTTCACCCACGGGGAGCCCTGGTGGTTCGCCTCCATGACCTCGTGCAGGGCGCGCATCGAGAAGATCGAGAACTGCCCGCCGAGCACCGCCATGTTCCGGCCCTTGAGCATGTTCTGCATGTTGAACGCGGCGAACTGGGCGCGCTGTCCGGCGATGAGGAAGCGGGGGACGACGCCGCGGAAGGGACGGTCGTCGATCGAGTAGATCGCGGAGATGCCCCCGATGCGCGCGTCCGAGACGATCTCCTGCGCGAGCCACTCGACGGCCTCGGGGTCGGCCGTGGTGTCGCCGTCGACGCCGAGCATGTAGTCGCAGCCCTCGATGAGGCTGAAGCCGTAGTTGAGCGCACCGACCTTCTTGTCCGCGTTCTCGCCGATGTCGTGCACGTAGACCTCGGTGCGCTGTTCGACCCCGTCGCGCTCGACGCGGTGCGGGCCGGCGAACTCGGCGGCGACGTCGAAGGAGCGGTCGGTCGTGTTGTTGATGACGACGTGCACGACGTCGGGCAGGCGGGTCTGCTCGAGCAGGGAGCGGAGGACCGCGCCGATGGTCTCCTCCTCGTTGTACGCGGGGATGACGCAGCCGATCGACGGGCGGTACTCGGGGAGGGCGTCGAGGTCGTCCATGACCGACGCGGCCAGCTCGGGGTCGTGGCGGCGGGTGTACCGGAGTCGCTCCTCGGCGGAGGGCGAGGTGCGGACGGGGGTGGAGGCTGCGGTGCCGGCGGTCTGCGTCGTGGACAACGTGGGGCTCCTGATCGTTCGGGTCTCGATGCGGTTGCAACGAGTCTCCGACGACGGCCTCTGGTGCGGCGCGGGTCCGGCGCAGCGGATGCTCAAGATCCGCTCTGGACCGTCCCGCGCGGCCCGGCCTGTGGCCCGGTGCGCGGCCCAGCGATCCGCGGCCCGGCGGTGCGCGGCCCGGCGACGCGTGGCCGGGCGGCGCGCGGCCCGGCAGCGCTCAGCCCTGCTCCTCGGCCTCGAGGTCGGCCAGCGCGTAGCCGTGGTCGTCGGTCGAGGTGGTCCGCCACGACGACGACGGCACGGTCGGCACCTGCCCGGGTGCCGACGACGCCACGGCGGCCTCGACCTGGCTCCGCCACGCGCCGAGGTCGCACTCCTCCTGGCGCACGAGGGCCACCACCCGGTCGGCGTCCTCGGTCCACACGGTCGCGTCCGGCGGCACGACCGCGACCACCGCGCGCGCGAGCATCGCCCGGGCACCCCCGGTCACGCCCACGCCGAACGCGGTCGTGAGCAGGGCGGCGTCCTCGAGGGTGACGGCGACCCGCACGAGCGACACCTGGTGGTAGTCCGCCCGCTCCAGGGTCCGGACGACGGCGGGGAGCACCTCGGCGCGCTGCGGTACCGACGCGTCGTCCTCGGCGAGCACCTCGGGACGGCTGCGGAACACGATGCAGAACAGGGCGACCGCGAGCAGCACGACGAGCCAGACGATCAGCACGCGGGTCTGGTCGCTCGCGAACAACGACGCGGCGACGAGCACGAGGAACGCACCGACCGAGGCGACCGCGGCGTCGAGGGCCGACCGCGGCACGTCGGTCCGGCGTCGGCGCCAGCGTCGGCCGGCGAGGACCGTCACGAGCAGCAGCAGCCCGCTCCCGATCGTCGCCCAGAGCAGCAGGGGGTTCACGCGCGGGCTCCCCTCGTCGTGGTCGCCGGCGGTGCCGCCGGGATCGTCATGGTCACGGTCGTGCCCTCGCCGAGTGCGCTCGTCACCACGAGGTCGCCGCCGTGCCGTCGGGCGATCTGCCGGCTGATCGCGAGCCCGAGCCCGGTGCCGTGGACCCCGGTGCGGCGGACGCTCTCGGCGCGGAAGAACCGTTCGAACAGGTGGTCCTGGTCGCCGTCCGCGATGCCGATCCCGTCGTCCCGCACGATCAGCCACACCTTGTCGCCGACGGCGTGCGCGCCGATCTCGACCCACCCGCCGTCCCGGTTGTACTTCACCGCGTTGCTCACGAGGTTGTCGACGACCTGCCGGATCCGGAACGCGTCGGCGACGACCCGGACGGGCGCCTCGGTCGGCGTGGTCCGGAGTTCGACCCCGGCCACGCGCGCCGCGGGCTCGGCGGCCTCGACGGCGGCGCCGACGACGTCGAGCAGGTCGAACGGCGCGGGCACCAGGTCCACCCGGTCCTCGCGCGCGGCCTGCAGGATGCCCCCGACGAGCTCGACCAGGCGTTCGGCGTTCCGCGACGCCACGTCGAGCATGCGTTCGGCGGCGGGTGGCAGGCCCTCGACCTCGCGGGCGAGCTCGACCGAGCCGAGGACCGCGGTCGTCGGGGTCCGGAGTTCGTGGGAGACCGACGCGACCAGGTCCTCGCGCGCCTGCAACGCCGCACGTTCGGCGGTGACGTCCCGCGCGACGAGCACCCCGCCCGCGCCGCCCTCGGCCCCGGCCGCGTCGGGGAGCAGGCGCGTGCTCACGGTGTAGGTCCGTACGGAGCCGTCCTCGCGGCGGACCGACACGAGCTCGCCGTCGAGCTCGGTGCCGTCGACCGTGCGCTGCACGAGGGTGTCGAGGTCGGTGCTCCCGCCGCGCGCGGCCAGGTCGAGCAGGGCCGCTCCGCCGCGGCCGGCGTTGTCGACGGTGGTGCGCCCCTCGGGGTCGAACGCGAGCACGTCGAAGTCGACCGAGTCGAGCACGGCACGGACGGCCTCCTCGCGGGCGGTCACCTCGGCGAGCCGGGTGTGCAGCAGCGCGGCCTGCCCGAGCAGGAGCTGCTGCCGCGCCTTGCCCCGTCGGGCGAGGACGGAGGACGTCCCGCTGACCGCCGCGATCACGAGCGGCAGGGAGACCAGCCGGGCGGTGTCCTCGGCGTCGACGACGGCCCACTCGCCGGGGGCACCGACCCAGAGCAGGCCGATCGCGACGACCGCCGTGAGCGAGGCGCCGCGGAACCCGAAGGCGTAGCCCGACCAGATCGCCGGCAGGACGAACAGCGCACTCACGCCGATCGTCGGGACGTCACCGCGGATGAGCGCGATCCCGGCGACGTCGGCGGCGAGCACGGCGGCGAACCACCGCGGGTCGACCCTCGGCGGCGCGGCGGCCGTCACGGCGAGGGCGACGAGGGGGAGCGCGGTCCCGACGGTCGCCAGCACGCCGACCTCGTCGCGGTCGACCACGAGGACGAACGCGATGACGGGCATGATCCCGGCGACCACGGCGAACTGGTTCCGGAAGGCCCGGAGTCCTGCACGCTCGTCACGGCCGACACGATTCCGCATGCGGCCATGCTGTCACCCGGCGGCCCCGCGCGCCGCAGTGCGGGACCGGGACGGCGTCCCGCGGCGACCGGTCCGGCAGCACGGACGATCGGTCCGGCGGTGTCCGCGGCCCGTGCGAGGATCGTCCGGTGCACCAGGAGCAGGGACCCGTCGCCGTCGTGATCGCCGCCATGAGCGAGGAGCTCGCGGCCGTCGCCACCCTGCTCGGCGGTGTCGTGATCGACGACGGGCCCGTCGGCGGCCACGACCGGCACCACCTGCTCGACGTGGGCGGCCGCGTGGTCGCCCTGCGCCGCAGCGGCATCGGCTTCACGAACGCGACCGCCGCCGTCGCGCACTGCTACCACGACTTCGGCGCCGTGCCCGTGCTCAGCGTGGGCACCGCGGGCGGCCTCATGCGCGGCATCGCGATCGGGGACGTCGTGGTCGGCGACCACTACGTCAACGTGAACGCGGACGCCACGGCGTTCGGCTACGCGCTCGGCCAGGTGCCCGGCATGCCGCCGCGGTACGCGCCCGACGCACGCATGGTCGCGCTCGCGACCGGCTCGGACGCCGACTACCGGATCCGACCGGCGACCATCGGGTCGAGCGAGGTCTTCGTGACCGAGGGCCGCGCGCGCCTGCTCCGGGACGCCTTCCCCGACGTCGCCGCCGTCGACATGGAGTCCGCCGCGATCGCGCAGTTCGCGCACGTGCACGACATGCCGTTCGTCTCGATCCGCGGGATCAGCGACCTCTGCGCCCCCGACGGCGACGAGTTCAAGGAGCACCTGGACGACGCGGCGGCGCGCTCGGCGCGCGTCGCGCACGACGTGCTCACCGGCCTGGCGGCCTGACCGGACCTCGTCGGACCCGACCGGGCGACCGGGCGACCGGGTTCCGCCGTCCGCCGGTCGGTCGTCAGCCGGACGCCACCTGGCGGGGCCGCCCCGGCCCGACCCGGCCACGTGACGGACGGGAGGCGCGGCACCCGTCGGTACCGCGCCTCCCGTCCGGTCCGTGGTCACGCGACGCGCGGGGCGCGACGCCGCACGTGCGTCCCGCCGCCCGCCGCGTGGCCGCCGCTCAGCGGCGCCGGCGGCTCGAGATCAGCCCGCCGAACACCAGCACGACGGCCACGACGAAGACGATCAGTTGCACGGGCTCGAAGCCGTCCAGGTTCATCAGGTGCTCCTTCCGCGCGGGGTGCCCGCGCTGTCGACGTCGCCGACGGTAGGACCCGGTTCCTGTACGCGTCGAGGGACCGGGGTACGGCACCGCCGGTCCGGTCTCCGCACCGGCGGACGCACCTCGGTGGACGCTGCGAGCGGAACACCCCCTCCGGTGCGATGATGATCCGCGGCCGTCGCCCGGACGACCCCGACGGAAGAGATCCGCGTGACCGAGACACGCTCACAGTCGCACGCCACGGCCACCGTGGACGACGGCACGCACGGACCCTCGAAGAGCGTCGCGGCGCTCGCGCTCGCCGCCCTCGGTGTCGTCTTCGGCGACATCGGCACGAGCCCGCTGTACGCGCTGCGCACCGTGTTCACCATCGACGGCGGCATCGTCAAGGCCACGCAGGAGGACGTCTACGGCGTCATCTCGATCATGTTCTGGAGCGTCACGGTCGTCGTGTCGATCAAGTACGTGCTCGTCCTCATGCGCGCCGACAACAACGGCGAGGGTGGCGTGATGGCGCTCGCCGCCCTGGCCCGCCGCCTCTACGCGAAGCGCCGAGGGGGCGCGACGATCTTCCTGGTCATCGGGATCATCGGCGTCTCGCTGTTCTACGGCGACTCCGTCATCACGCCGGCCGTCTCGGTGCTGTCCGCGGTCGAGGGCCTGTCCACCGCAGCCCCGTCGGTGGAGCACCTCATCGTCCCGATCGCCGCGGTGATCCTCGTCCTGTTGTTCGTGGTGCAGCGGTTCGGCACGGGCAAGGTCGGCAACCTGTTCGGCCCCGTGATGCTCCTGTGGTTCGCCGTGATCGCGATCGCCGGGGTGCCGCACATCATCGCCCACCCGGGCGTCCTGCAGGGGCTCTCGCCGACCTGGGCGATCGCGTTCCTCATCGCGCACCCGTACATCACGTTCGTCGCGATGGGGGCCGTGGTGCTCGTCATCACGGGTGCCGAGGCGCTGTACGCCGACATGGGGCACTTCGGCCGCACCCCGATCCTGCGGGCCTGGTTCTTCGTCGTGTTCCCGGCGCTCGTGCTGAACTACCTCGGCCAGGCGTCGCTCGTGCTCGAGGACCCGTCCACCGCGAAGGACCCGTTCTTCCTGCTGTTCCCGGACGGACTGCGGCTGCCGGTCGTGGTGCTCGCGACCGCCGCCACCGTGATCGCCAGCCAGGCCGTCATCTCCGGGGCGTTCTCGCTCACCCGCCAGGCCGTGCAGCTCGGGCTGCTGCCGCCGCTGACGATCCGGCAGACCTCGCGGCAGGAGGGCGGTCAGATCTACCTGCCGGCGGTCAACCTGCTGCTGTTCATCGGCGTCATGGCGATCATGCTCGCGTTCCGGTCCTCGGCGAGCCTGGCCACCGCGTACGGGGTGTCCGTCACCGGCGCGCTCGTCGTCGACACGCTCCTGCTGCTGCTCGTGGTGAAGCCGCTCTGGCAGTGGAAGACCTGGAAGCTCGTGACGGCCGCCGTCGTGTTCGGTGGACTCGAGCTGACCTTCCTCGCCGGCAACCTGTCGAAGATCGTGCACGGCGGATGGGTGCCGCTCCTCATCGCGCTGGCCGTCATCACGCTGATGACGACGTGGCGCCGCGGTCGGCAGCTCGTGCAGGACGAGCGCAAGGAGCGTGAGGGGTCCCTCGCCGAGTTCATCGAGCGGGTGAACACGAAGCACATCCCGCGGGTCGAGGGGATCGCGATCTTCCCGCACCCGAACAAGGAGACGACCCCGCTCGCGCTCCGGGCCAACGTCGAGCACAACCACGTCATGCACCGCACCGTGCTCATCGTGTCCGTGCTGACCGCCAACGTGCCGCACGTCCCGCACGCCAAGGCCTTCACGCGCGACGACCTCGGCTACGAGGACGACGGCATCGACCACATCACCGTGAAGTTCGGCTTCTCGGACGACCAGGACCTGCCCCGCGCCCTGCACGCCGCGTGCCTGGCCGAGGTGCTCGACATCGAGCCGGACGCGATGCAGCACGCGTCGTACTTCATCTCGCGCGGTGCGCTCCGGCCGCAGCCCGGCAACCGGGGGATGGCGCGCTGGCGGAAGAAGCTGTTCGTCGGGCTCGCGCACAACGCCGCCGACCCGGCCGCCCGCTTCGGCCTGCCGGCGCAGCGCACGGTGACGATGGGGAGCGACGTCGAGCTCTGACGCCCGGACGACCGGTCGGGGCCCGCGTGCCCGCGGCCGTCGGTGCGTCGACCTGGCTGCCGGACCGTCCAGGCGGACGGCGTAGCGTCCGAGTGGTCGTTCCGCCACCCGGGCGCCTGCGGCACCGAGCGGAAGCCACCCATGTCGTACGCACCAACCGCCTGGCAACAGGAGTCCGCGACGAGGTGGACCGCCTCCGTCGACGGCACGGTGGTCGCCACGATCACCTACGGGCGGCAGTACGAGCTGGTCTCCGCCGACGGTGGCGTCCGCGGGTCCCACACGACGCTCGGCAGTGCGCAGGCGCAGTTCGGCGCGTGGTGCCAGTGGCGGTCGGACCAGGCCGACGCCTGACCGCTCGAGCCGGTGCCGACCCCTCGGCGTCGTCCTGACCGCTCGGACCGGCCCCGACCATCCGGGCGGTCCCGACCGCTCGGCTCAGTGCTGCCCGCGTCCGCGGAGACGGCCGATGCCGAGCACGATCCCGACGACGACCATGCCGAGCACGAGCCCGAACACGGCGGACACCGCGGTGTCGACGATCCACGTCACGACCGGACCGGCCGCCTCGACGGCGTGCTCGACCACGTGGAGCAGGTCGTACGGGCCGGACCAGAGCGTCTCGGCGAGGTTCGCGATCACCAGGTGCCCACCGACCCAGAGCATCGCGACGGTGCCGACGATGCTGATGAACCGGAAGACGCCCGGCATGGCGCGGACGATGCGGGCGCCGGCTCGACGGGTACGCCGGACCGGGTGCTTCATCATCGACAGCCCGACGTCGTCGACCTTCACGAGCAGCGCCACCGCACCGTAGACGAGCGCGGTCATGCCGGCGCCGATGAGCGCGAGCGCCCCGACCTTCGGCCAGAACGCCATGTCGGTGTCGAGGCTGGCGAGCGCGATGAGCATGATCTCGGTGCTGAGGATCAGGTCCGTGCGGATCGCCCCGAACACGAGCTTCGGCTCCGAGGTCGGCTGCTCCTCGGCGTGCCCGGCGTCGTGGTGCACGCCGAACCACTCGGTGACCTTCTCGGCGCCCTCGAAGCACAGGTACGTGCCGCCGAGCACGAGCAGCCACGGCAGCACCCACGGCGCGAACGCCGAGAGCAGCAGCGCCAGCGGGATGATGATGACGAACTTGTTGAACAGGCTCCCGAGGGCGATCCGGCCGACCACGGGCAGTTCGCGCGCCGGCTGCAGCCCCTGGACGTACTGCGGCGTGACGGCCGCGTCGTCGATGACCACGCCGGCGGTCTTCGCGCTGGCCTTGAGGGCGGCGGACAGGATGTCGTCCACGACGGCGAGCAACCCGACAGACATGCCGCTCACCCTACCGGTGGGCTGCTGACGGCCCTCCCGCGGCGGGCACCGTGACCGAACCGGCACCGAGGGGCAGGACGGGCGCGCGGTACGTCAGCGTGGCGGGCGCACCGGACGACACCGTCGCGTGTGCCGCTCCCCACCGCCAGGCCCGGTTGTACAGGTACACGCCGAGGTCGGTCGACCCGTCGTCGGCGACCGCCCACGTCCCGGTGCCCCACTGCGCGGGGTGCCCGACGCCGTCGACCACGACCGTCGGGCGGGCGCCCCACGTCCAGCGGGGTCGGGCGATGGTGAGCGTGACCCGGCGCTTCGTCGTGCCGGACGGCTGCGGAGCGTCCATCCGGTCAGGCTACGGGGCGGCCCGGCCCTGAACGGACGCAGCGGGTGGTCCGTATGCTCGCGGCATGGCTGACTTCACCGCCGCACAGGCCGCCGTCGTCCGGATCGAGCGCGCGGAGGAGGGCCGGTGGGACCTGTCCGTCATCAGCGACTCCGGCGTCGCGATGGGGCACGGCGTCTACCTGTTCCAGGCCGACCACGACGACGCCGAGGACGAGCAGGCCGCCGCCCTCGACTTCGTGCGGGAGTACGGCTTCCGGTTCGAGCGCGACGCCGTGGTCGCCGACGGCCCGGACGCGTTCTGGGCCCCGCTGCTGCCGCTCGACGCGGCCTGATGGCCGCTGTTTTGTTACCGGCACTCCTAACATTATCTCTAGCGCGCTTGCGCACGGACCTCAATCCTTCGTGGGCGAGCGTCGTGTCTCAAGATGCGCCGAACATCGCAAGCGTGATTTCACGACCCTTGCGCGAGGAGGCGCTCAGCCTTCGCTATAGGTGCCTTCACAATAGCTTCCGCGCTTGTGGCCCGAATGGTTAAAGCGAGCCACTGAGGGACGATGGGGGACTCGAGAACGTCAAAGGCAATGCCGTCTGGGTTCAGTGACTCGGCCATCAGGGCGAGGGTCTGACCTGACTCTGGATCGCGGGTAGCGCACCACGCATAAACGCGCGTCGGCATTCTGAGCAGTCGCGCTTCTTTCAGTGGCATGAACTGTGCGTGCATTTTTGCCCAAGCGTCAGGCTCGATCCTTCGATCAGGAAGACTGTTCGAATGATTGACATGGACACGCGTAGCTGACCTCAGGTCGTAATCATCCACGCTGCGGAGGAAGGAACTTTTGAGTGGAATGATCTCTCGTCCGCTTGATTCGTATTCTTCGGAGCCTGACCTTCGGAAGGCAAGGCGAAGGCGGCGACCCAGTTCCTCGTCAGCTTCGATCACGTAAGCGGACAGCCGCCACGCTTCATCCCCCCTAAACAGCACCATCGCGAGCGAATCAATTGCGCGCAACATTGACGAGGGATCCACGGCATCACGAGCAGTCTTCAGCTCCTGTAGTAGAGGGGTCACCTCGTCTGCTTTCTTCTTCGCCCTGCTAGCAGCCAGGAGGGAGCCGACGTGGCCCGAAGCCGTCAGGCCTATCGCGACGACCACGATGAGAAGGCGAGCCCAAGTGGGAACGTCGCTCGAGAAGACGCCGAGGACCGAGAACGCCATCGTCGCTACGATGAGTTGTGTGTTTATGACACTCACTCGAAAGAAAGCGCGATTTTCACTCATCATCGGCACCCTCGTCCGAATCGACAGCATCGCGGACGACGTCCTCGAGCTGCTGGGTGTCGACAAATGCTGCCGGGTTGACTGACTGAGTCTGAGTCTCGATACGTGACCTGGCCGCGGCATCGAACCAAGAAGGAATAGCACCGGAAGGATCGCGAACGAGACGTGCGATTGACGGGTCGAGCCGCAGGACTACAGACCGGACATCTTGAAGGGCTGACCCGGAATGCATGCTGAGGACTGCATCGGTCGTCCAAGATTCGGAGGGCAAGGACTGAAGGGCAAATTCTATGGCGTCCCTGTCTCGGTCTTGGCGGGCCGAAGCAGAATTATCGGGGTTGCGATCCTCCGTGGGTCCCGGGTAGCGTTTCATCAACAGTCGAGCCAGGTTGAGGCTGCGTTCGCGAATCAGACTCGGGTTGAATCGGCCTGATTCAATCAGGGATTCGTCTAGCGTGGACCCGATCTCGAACGAGCCCCTAGATCCCTCAAAAGAGGAGTAGTCAACGGCGGCTGGCACGCGAAGAGCAAGGTTGCCGAGAGTGTTGACGAGAGCGAGTGCTTCGTCTACTTCTTCCCCGCTGGCCTTGATGTCTTCCCGCCAGGAACTCGAGAGCTCCTCGGGCATGATGCGGGTAACCCGAGCTGCAGCGTCCATTTCGGGTGAAGAGCCCTGTGCGATCTCCTCGGCCTCTTCAAGTAGGAATCGCACTTGTCGTCGAGCGGATGCCAGTATTGGCTGGCTCGGTATAGCGGCCTCTACTTCGGAGTTACGAGGCCAGTAATATCCCTTCTGACTAAGAATTTCCCTCAATGCGGAACTCGGTGATCTTCCCTCATCTGCATCGAGGCGAGCGGGCAATGGTGTGAGCAGCCTATTAAGGAGGTTCGTCGGTACGCCTGCAAGGGCTCGTCTGATCAGGTAACCAAGGAGCGTCTCTACGGCCTCGCCAGCCTCCTGCTCGCTGATTCTGCCCGTTATGGCTGATTTGGTGAGCCAGAGAGCGAGAGGGGTTGACGGTTCCGACCCCCACGCGACCAACTTGATTAAGGCCCCCCGTAAGGGTGAAGTCATGCTCAAAATGTCGAGATTTGCGTCTGCCGGGTGGCGGACAATCTCGAACACTTGTGAGTCGGAGTGGATTTGCGCAAACTCGTCAAGTGCAAATTGTCGACGTTCGGCTTCCGCAAGGCCCGCGAGGGATTTCCGAAGCCGGCGTTCGAAGAATGCAAAGAGGTCCTGTCGAGTGGTTGCAGGGTCGTGGACAACTTCACGGGACCAGAGGAACGTGATGAACTGTCGGTCATCAACTTTGCCGGTAGAGGCATTGAAGAAGGTTTCCTCGATCGGTATCCAGTGCTCCTTGTAGGCGGCGTCGCCAAGATTTTCGCCGATATGCAGCAGGAGCTCGTTCCTGACGAGGTCGGAGGCCGAGAGGGGCAAGCCTTTTGAGTTGAGCGTGTTGAAGATGTTGTTGACGGAGTCGCCGATGCTTGTATTTATCTCGACGAGAAGCATGCGGAGCAGCAGGGTCTCTCCCAGCGCCTTCGGGTTCATACCCTCGTCTCGAACAGCATTCTCAATTCGGCGTCGGAAAAATACATAAGCTTGACCCACGCCGTCGGTGGGCTGCGAGTTCCGGACGGTCTCGCTGAATGCCCGGCGATCGAGTTCAGTGGGCTTGAGTCGATCAGGGAACTGGTCGTCATAGGGGTTGGTTAGATACTTGACGTCGTACTCGGATCCATCCCAATTCTCCTCGACATCGCGGCGCACGTCTCGGATGGCGGCAAGTAGCACGAGAATAGTCGTCAGTCGTTGCTGGCCGTCAACGACCAGGTGTTGAGCCAGGATCGACGCGGTGCTTGTAGCGGGATGAAGCACGATGCTCCCGAGGAAATGCCCATTTGAGCTCTCGTCGGTGCCGGCGTGTGCGAACCCATGTTCACGAATAAGGTCGGCCCAAAGTAGTTCCCACTCCTTCGACCGCCATGAGTAGCGCCGCTGGAAGTTGGGTACGAGGAAGACCTTGGAGCCTTGGAGGAGGCGCAGGATCGTGGTTTCAACAGCTTTCAAGACAGGCCCTCAGTTCGAACGGGTGACGAATCCTCGAACCGTACCTCATCTTGGCGCTGCGAGCCACCGTGCGTCGAAGGACGGGAGTCACAATCGGTATCGAAACTGCCGATTGACGCTGGCGGCCTTCGTGTTATCAGGGCGCGAGGCGATGAGGTCACCCTCCGTCGGTTCGACCACTCGAGGAATGCGGCGTCGCGATCGTTACATTCATCAGATCCGTGCACGCGACGGTAGTTAGCATCGGTCGCGGTTGCCTTGACCCTCCATCGGCTCTTCGTTATTCATCGCTCATCGATGCGCGTTTCATGTCGAGCATGCCATCGCGGACGCCTCGAACCCGATCAACCACGTGACGCCGAACGCGTCGCGGACGGTGCCGTCCCAGTCGCCCCACGGCCGCTCCTGCAGGTCGTCGACCACCGTGCCGCCGTCGGCGAGGGCGGCGAACCACCGACGGAGGACCTCCGGGTCCGCGGCGCCGAGGAGCGAGAAGAGCAGCCCGGTCGCGGTGAAGGGCCGGTCGTCGCCGCCGGCGTCCGCGGCGAACACGTGCACGTCGCCGACGAGTTCGCCGTGCGCGACCGCGTCCGCAGGGCCGTCCTCGCGGGAGAAGTCGCCGTGGGTCGCGATCCGCAGCTCGCCCCCGAAGACGCGCTGCCACCGTTCCAGTGCTGCGCGCGCCGTGCCCGGGAGCAGGAAGTACGGCGCCGGTCCGCTCGTGTCCATGCCCGGACCGTACCCCCACCGCGGACGGCAGTCTTCGTGGTGAGAAGGAGAAAACTACCGATGGTGGCAGTTTTCTCCCGCAGCCGCAGCCGCAGCCGCAGCCGCAGCCGCAGCCGCAGCCGCAGCCAGCGACGATGGTGACCACCGACGTCCGCGACCGCCACGACCGAGGCGACCCGCGCCTCCCGTCCGGCGGGCGTCAGCCCGCGGCCAGCGCGCCCATCTCGGCGACGACGGCGCGGAGCCTGGACGCGAGTTCCTCGCTGTCCCCGACGGTGTCCCGGTGTGCCACCTCGGACAGTGCGGACAGCACGAGCCCGACGGCGGTGCGGGCCGTCTGCTCGTCGGTGCGGGTGGACACCGTGGCGAGCAGCGACTGCCGCGACTCCGCCATCCACTGCATGACCATCGGGGCCATCTCGGGCCGGAGCACGAGCAGTTCCTTCATCCGGCGGCGGTCCTGCGACAGCGGCACCGTCGAGGCGACGAGCGTGCACAGGTCGTCGACCAGTCGGCCGTCCGCCTCGGTGAATCGAATCGCCGCCCACTCCGGGACCTCGACGGTGTCGAGCCCGAGCGCGGCGTGCGCCTTCGACGTGAAGTAGTTGAAGAACGTGCGGGGCGAGACGTCGGCGTCACCGCAGATCTGCTCGACGGTGACGCCGTCGAGACCGTGCTCGGACACGAGCGTGAGCGCGGCGTCGTGGAGCGCCTGCCGGGTCTGCTGCTTCTTCCGTTCGCGCAGCGTGCACGGCGCGGTGGCCGGGTCCGGTGCTGCTGTCGTGGTCACGTGCACTCCTGGGCTGGTTCGGGGGAGGTCGCTGGTCCGGCCGGTCGGCCGCGGGGCCGGTCCCGCCGCGGTGGCGAGACCGACGGGCCGGCCCCGCCGCGGTGGCGGGACCGGCCCGGGGGTCACCGGCGCTGGGTCGGCGTGGAGCCGGTCATCGGGCCGGTGAAGCTGCCGGCCTCGGCCGCGGCGAGTCCGGCCTGGACCTCGAGGTCGTCCTCGGCGGACCGCCCGGACCGGTCGGACCGACCGGACCGGTCGGACCGGTCGAGCTGGTCGGAGCCGCCGTTCGCGTCGTCGTGCTGCTCCTGGAGCGCCGAGCGCTGCCGGAGCGGCGGCACGCGGAAGAACCAGGTGAGGACGAACGCCAACAGGATCACGCCGAGGCCGACCCAGTAGATCG
Organism: Curtobacterium sp. UCD-KPL2560; assembly: GCF_001705035.1. Classification (GTDB taxonomy): domain Bacteria; phylum Actinomycetota; class Actinomycetes; order Actinomycetales; family Microbacteriaceae; genus Curtobacterium. The sequence goes on from NZ_MCIG01000022.1 coordinate 21,505, forward strand.
TCACGGACGAGGCGTTGAAGCCCGCCATGAACGGCCGGGTGAGGCGGCTGTCGGCGCCGGTGAGGAACGAGGTGTCGTTCGTGCTCGTGGCGTTGCTGCTCGAGCCGCTGCCGTCCTCGATCTTCTTCGCGAGCTCCGGCGTCAGCTGGTCGACCCAGTAGGAGCGTTGCGCGGCGTCCGACCAGTCGACCGAGACGGTGCCGTCCTGGACGCTGGCGTGGGCCTGCTCCGCGACGGCCTGCAGTGCTGCGGCCTCGGCGGCCGGGGTGGCGTCGGCGACCTGCTGGTCGGTGACGGTCTGCGCGGCGGCCTGGGGCAGGGCGCCCGCGGCCACCTGTGCCTGCACGGCGGCGGTCACCTTCGCCGTGACCTGGGCGTCGGCGGCGGCCTTCGCCTCGACCGATGCGTCGTCGAGCTTCGACTGCACGGTCTGCTGCAGCGGCATGGTGATCGGGGCCCAGATCTTGTCGATCGCGCCCTGGTTCGCGGCCTTGCCCGCGACGGCCGGGTCGAGCGCGGCGGACAGCGCCGGCTTGAGGTCGGCCTGGTTCGCGGTCGCCGACAGGATGTTGCTCGGCATGACCGAGAACAGGATCGACAGGAGCACGGCGGTGCCGAGCGTGCCGCCGATCTGCCGGAAGAACGTGGCCGACGACGTGGCGACGCCCATGTCCCGGGCCTCGACCGACCCCTGCGAGGCGAGGGTCAGCGACTGCATGACCGAGCCGAGCCCGAGCCCGATGAGGAACATGCCGATCATGAGGAACCAGAGCGGCTTGTCGATCGTCATGAAGGTCAGGACGACGTAGCCGGCGGAGACCAGGAACGTGCCGATGACCGGGAAGATCCGGTAGCGACCGACCCGGGCGACGATCTGACCGCTCGTGATCGACGCGATCATCAGTCCGCCCACGAGCGGCAGCGTGGCGAAGCCGGACTCGGTCGGGGTGAGCCCGACGACGATCTGCAGGTACAGCGGGATGGTCAGCATCGCGCCGAACATCGCGAAGCCGACGAGGAACCCGATGACGGTCGCCATCGAGAACGTGCCCGAGCGGAACAGCTTGAGCGGGATGATCGCGGCGTCGCCCATCTTCGACTCGACGAGCAGGAGCGCGACGAGGCCGAGGGCACCGATCACGTAGCTGGCGATCGCGGCGGGGGAGCCCCAGCCCCAGGTGCGGCCCTGCTCCGCCACGAGCAGCAGCGGCACGAGCGTGACGATGACCGCGGTGGCGCCCCACCAGTCGACCTTCGGCTTGTCGCCCTTGCCGTGCACCTTCGGCAGGTGCAGGAAGACGATCACCATGACGAGCGCGGCGATGCCGATCGGCACGTTGATGAGGAGGACCCAGCGCCAGCCGGTGATCCAGAGGATCTCGGAGGAGCCGGCGAGCAGCCCGCCGATGAGCGGGCCGATCACCGAGGAGATGCCGAAGACGGCCAGGAAGTAGCCCTGGTACTTCGCGCGCTCCCGCGGGGCGAGGATGTCGCCCATGATCGCCAGCGGCAGCGACATGAGCGCGCCGGCGCCGATGCCCTGCACGGCGCGGAAGGCCGCGAGCATGAGCATCGAGGTGGACATCGAGGACAGCACGGCGCCGAGGATGAACACGACGATGCCGAAGATGTAGAGGGGCCGGCGGCCGAAGATGTCGGAGAGCTTGCCGTAGATCGGCGTCGCGATCGTCGACGTGATCAGGTAGGCGGTCGTGACCCAGGCCTGCTGGTCGAGCCCGTGCAGGTCGTCGCCGATGGTGCGGATGGCCGTGCCGAACACCGTCTGGCCGAGGGACGACAGGAACATGCCCGCCATCAGGCCGTAGATCACGAGGAGGATCTGGCGGTGCGTCATGAGCGGCTGCCCGGGGGCGCCGGACGCGGGTGCGCCGGTCGCGCCGGGGGCGGCGTCGGGCACGGCGGCGTGGCGGCCGTGCTGCACCGGGACGGGTGCGGTGGCGGTCATCGAACTCCTTTTTCGGGCTGTGTAACTTTGCAGACCGCGCAACGATACCTCCATTGCTTCCACGAAGCAACTAAATGGGTCACCGGTAGCCTGAGCCCGTGACCGACGCCCGAGCCGACGCCGAACGACTGCTCCGTGCCCAGCTCGACCGACTCTGGGTCCGGCAGACCCTGCGGGCGTCGCTGATCGAGTCCCAGGGCGGCCTCGACCCGACGGCCCGCGTGATCCTCCGCGCCGTCGACCGGTCCGGCGCGGTGCGCTCGATGGCCATCGCCGACGCCACGGGGCTGTCCCGCCCGGTCGTCAGCCGCCGGGTCGCCTCGCTCGTGGAGTCCGGGCACCTCGACACCGCCCCCGACCCCGCCGACGGTCGCGCCGCGCTCGTGTCGGTCGCGCCGGCCGGTCGGGAGCTCCTGGACACGCTGGCGGGCGCGGGGGCCGAGGTCGCCGACGAGCTCACGCAGGCGTTCGCGACCGAGGAGCTCCAGACGCTCGCGGGACTGCTGGCACGGCTGAACGACCGCGCGGACACGGTGCTCGGCATCGGCGCGCCGGACGGCGACCGCCCGGCCTGAGCGTGCGGCCCGCGTCCGCGACGCGGTCGGGCGACGGTCGGGAGGCGCGGTGCGGGCCCGCCACGCACCCTCCGGTCGCGACCCACTGACGGACGGGAGGCGCGGTGCGGCGCCGCCACGAGCCTCCCGTCCGGCCCCGGTCCGGGCTGCCCGCAGGCGGGCCGGGTCGCCGTGGGGGCCACGTCCGCGGTACCGTTTCCGCATGAGCACGGACACCGCCACCACCACCGAGACCGCCGACGAGGGGCCCGTGGTGACCTTCGCCGACCTCGGCCTGAGCGACCCGGTGCTCAAGGCCGTCAAGGACATCGGCTACGAGACCCCCTCCGCCATCCAGGAAGCGACGATCCCGACGCTGCTCGCGGGCCGCGACGTCGTCGGCCTCGCGCAGACCGGAACCGGCAAGACCGCGGCGTTCGCGCTGCCGATCCTGTCCCGCATGGAGTCGGGCAGCAAGGTGCCGCAGGCGCTCGTGCTGTCGCCGACCCGGGAGCTCGCGCTGCAGGTGTGCGAGGCCTTCGAGCAGTTCGCGTCGCACATGAAGCACGTCCACGTGCTGCCGGTCTACGGCGGCCAGGCGTACGGCGTGCAGCTGTCGGCCCTGCGTCGCGGCGTCGACGTCGTGGTCGGCACCCCCGGCCGCATCATGGACCACATCGCGAAGGGCACGCTCGACCTGTCCGAGCTGAAGTACCTCGTGCTCGACGAGGCCGACGAGATGCTCAAGATGGGCTTCGCCGAGGACGTCGAGACGATCCTCGCCGAGACCCCGGACGACAAGCAGGTCGCGCTGTTCTCGGCGACGATGCCCGCGCAGATCCGCCGCATCTCGCAGCAGTACCTCAACGACCCGTCCGAGATCACGGTCAAGACCAAGACGAAGACGGCCGCGAACATCACGCAGCGGTACCTCATCGTGTCGTACCCGCAGAAGGTCGACGCCCTGACCCGCATCCTCGAGGTCGAGGACTTCGAGGGCATGATCGTCTTCGTCCGCACCAAGAGCGAGACCGAGACCCTGGCCGAGAAGCTCCGGGCCCGCGGCTACGCGGCGGCGGCCATCAGCGGTGACGTCGCCCAGGCGCAGCGCGAGCGCACCGTGAACCAGCTCAAGTCGGGCAAGCTCGACATCCTCGTGGCGACCGACGTCGCGGCCCGTGGTCTCGACGTCGACCGCATCACCCACGTGGTGAACTTCGACATCCCCGTCGACATCGAGTCCTACGTGCACCGCATCGGCCGCACCGGTCGTGCCGGCCGCAAGGGCGACTCGATCAGCTTCGTCACGCCGCGCGAGCGTCGCCTGCTCTCGGCGATCGAGCGCCACACCAAGCAGCCGCTCACGCAGATGCAGCTACCGACGATCGACGACGTCAACGAGACGCGCCTGACCCGCTTCGACGACGCGATCACCGCCGCGCTCGAGCAGCAGGACCGCATCGAGAAGTTCCGCGAGGTCATCGCGCACTACGTCCGCAACCACGACGTCCCCGCCGAGGACGTCTCCGCGGCCCTCGCCGTCGTCGCCCAGGGTGACGACCCGCTGCTGCTCGACCCGAACTCGGACGCGCTCCGCAACCAGGTCGACCGTGACGGCCGTCGTGGCGACGACCGCGCCGACCGTGGTGACCGCGGTGACCGTGCCGAGCGCGGTCCCCGTCGCTCGCAGCCGATGGCCGCGTACCGCATCGAGGTCGGCCGCCGGCACCGTGTCGAGCCGCGCCAGATCGTCGGCGCGCTCGCGAACGAGGGCGGGCTCCGCCGCGACGACTTCGGGTCGATCCAGATCCGCCCGGACTTCTCGATCGTCGAGCTGCCCCAGGACATGGACCCGGGCGTGCTCGACCGCCTGTCGGACACCCGGATCAGCGGCAAGCTCATCGAGATCCGCCCGGACTCCCGCGGCGGCGGTGCCCGTCGCGACGACCGCGGCTCGCGCGGCGGGTACGACCGCGACTCGCGCGGCGGTGGCCGGGGCGGCTACGACCGCGACTCCCGTGGTGGCGACCGTGACGACCGCGGCGGCGACGACCGCGGTGCGCGCCGACCGCGGTACTGATGCGCTGACCGGGCGCGCTGCGGCGTCCCCGGTCCCGACGGGCGTGCCCGGACCTCCCGAGGTCCGGGCACGCCCGTCGTCGTCCACCGGCCGGTCGGGGGGTTGCGGCACGGTGGACAGAGCGGTTCACTCGGACGAGGGCACCGTGTCCGGCCGTCAGGAGGCATCCACCCATGCGTTCGATCGTCTACACCAGCACGCAGACCCGTCCGATCACGGACGCGGAGCTCGCCCAGATCCTGGCCGTCGGCCGTGAGAAGAACACGAGCATGGGCGTGACGGGCATCCTCGCGCACAAGGGGGACAACTGCATCGGCATCCTCGAGGGGGACGACGAGGTCGTGGGCGCCCGCTTCGAGCAGGTCCGCCTCGACCCCCGCCACACCAACGTGCGGGTGCTGCTCGACGAACCCATCCAGCAGCGGTCGTTCCCGGACTGGTCGATGGCGTTCCAGCCACTCGACCCGCTGATGCAGCAGGTCCCGGGCTTCAGTGACCTGTTCGCCCCCGGGCAACCCGCCGACCCGGCGTTCGGGTCGGCCCGGGCACGCGGGCTGCTCGAGTGGTTCCGGAAGCACCCGCTCGCGCCGCTGACGAGCCGCACCGCGGAGGAGGACGAGGCGCCCCGCTCCCTGGCGATCATCGGCGCCATCATCGCGCTGCGCGACGGCGGTGTCTCGCGGTTCGGGCTCGACGTCGCAGCGGCGCACGCGGGCATGCCCGTCGAGGACCTGCGGCAGGTCTTCCCGACCGAGGGGTCGCTGCTCGCGGCCACGGTCGAGCGGTGGACGCGGACGGTCTCGGGTCCGCTGACGCCGCTCATCGCGGAGAAGGGCACGGTCGCGTTCCTGCACGCCCTCCTCCTCGCGCAGTCCGAGGAACCGGCGCTGGTCGAGCTCCTGGCTGCGAGCCTGGCGTCCGCGGCCGACCCGACCGTGGACGGTGCCGACTACCACCGCTCGACGTACCGGCGCTTCCGGCAGACGATCCGGGACGGCCTGGCCGCGGACGTCCGCGAGGGTCGGGAGCCCGCGACGATGGACCCGGTCCGCGGTGCACAGCAGCTCCTCGCCCTGCACGACGGCCTCCGGCTGCAGGCGCTCCTCACCGCGGACACCGACCTCGTCGACGCGTTCGACCGTGCGGCGACCCGCCTGCGCCGCGGCTGGTCCGAGCAGTACGAGCAGCCGTCCTACTGGGACGTCCCGGTCACCGGCGCCTGACGACCGGGTGCCGGTGTCGGCGACGCGGACGTCAGGGTGCGCCCAGCAGCTGCACGAGCGCGACGGTGGACAGGACGAACGCCACGACGGCGGCGCTCGACCGGAGCACGTCGATCCGCTGCCAGCGCACCAGCACCCGCTCCCAGCCCGCCGGGGGAGCCGTCGGGTCCCAGCCGTCCACCCGGATGTTGATCGGGACGGTCCCGAGGAACGACGCGAGGACGAACACCAGGAGGGCGGACGCGGCGGCGACCCGCCACCCGAGGCCGTCGGCGGTGCCGACGGTCACGAGCACGGCGACCGTCGACAGCACGGACGGCACCATCAGCGCGGGGACGAGGACCCGCAGCGTGCGCACGAGCGCGATCCGCGTGCGGAGGTGCGCCTCGTCGGGCAGCGCGGCCATCGCGGGGTGGACGCCCCAGCGGACGACGAGCTCCTCGCCGGCGAGCAGCCCCAGCAGGACCAGGTGGACCACCAGGAGGGCGGTCACCGGGTGCTCCCGGTGGTGGGTTCGGGGGCGGGCGTTCGGGACACGGGTCCTCCTCGGGGTGGTGGCGCGGGACGTGTCGCCACACTCGTCGGACGCGCTCACGCGGCGCTGACGTCGTCCTGACGCCGCGGTGGCTGTCCGTCGGCCGGGCGCGGCCGGGTCGACGACGGCCGGGTGGCGGGGTGGCGGGGTGACCGGCCGGACGGTCAGGCCACCAGGCCCTCGGCGGTCCGCCGGCAGACCTCGTCCCACGGCGTCGGCTCGAGCCCGAGGTGCGCCCGGGTCGCGCGGTCGTCGACGACGTACGGCCCGGTCCACTGGTAGCCGAGCTGGGCGACCTCGCGCATGAACGGCACGACGGTCCCGAGTGCGCGGAACACCCCGATCGGCAGCGACCGGACCCGCACGGCGGGCTTGCCGACCGACCGCAGCACGTCGGTGAGCGCCTGCTCCTGCGTGCGCGGCGCGTTCGTCGGCACGATCCACGTCCGCCCGTGCGCGGTCGGGTCGTCGGTCGCGGCGACGAGCGTGCGGGCGACGTCCCCGACGTCGGTGTACGAGTGCGGCTGGTCGGTCCGGCCGATCACCGTGGCCGCCCTCCCGCGCAGCGCCCCGGGGAGGACCCGCGTGACGTGCCCGTTCGCCCCCACGCCCGGTCCGACGTAGTCGGCACCGCGGACCTCGACGGCGCGGAGCCGGCCGGCCTCGTGCGCGGCGCGGGCGTCCGCCCACATCCGGGCCCGGAGGATGCCCTTGTGGTCGGTCGCCGCGTCGGGCAGGTCGGCGTGCATCGGTCCGGTCACCGGGCCGTACGGGTACAGGTTGCCCGTGATCCCGTAGACCGCGCCGGTCCGCTCGGCGGTCTCGAGCAGCGCGGTGGCGAGCGGCGGCCACACGCGCTCCCACTGGGTGTAGTCGCCCGGGTTCGCGCAGTTGTACAGGGCAGCGGCGCCCTCGGTGACCCGGGTGAGGGCCGCGGCGTCGGACGCGTCGAGGGCGACGTGCCGGGCGCCGGCGACCCCGCTGTCCCGTCCGGAGCGGGTGACGACGACGACCTCGTCGCCGCGCCCGGCGAGGTGGGCGGCGACGTGGCGGCCGACGGGGCCGGCGCCGACGACGACGTGGTGACGGGACATGGTGCCTCCTGGCAGGTCTGGGAGAGCAGTGCTCTCGGAACTGAGTGTGGAGGACGGCGGCGCAGATTGCAAGAGCAGTGCTCTCGTTCGCGTGCACTGCTCTCGCGTGGCAGGCTGGACGGCATGGTGGACAAGGCCCCGACCGCGCGTGCGCTCGCCCGCGAGACCGTCCGCACCGCGATCCTCGACGCGGCACGGGCCCGGCTGACCGAGGAGGGGCCGGCGCAGCTGAGCCTCCGCGCCGTCGCCCGCGACGTCGGCATGGTCTCGTCTGCCGTGTACCGGTACTTCCCGAGCCGCGACGACCTGCTCACGGCGCTGCTCGTGCTCGACTACGACGAGCTCGGTGCCGCCGTCGAGGCCGCCGAGTCGCCCGTCGACCGCGCGGACCACGTCGGTCGCTGGGTCGCCGCGTGCCGCGCGATCCGCGGGTGGGCGGTCGCGCACCCCGGCGACTTCGCGCTGCTCTACGGCTCGCCGGTCCCCGGCTACGTCGCGCCGCAGGACACCGTCGCGCCCGCGTCGCGCACGACGCACGTGCTCCTGCGGGTGGTCACCGACGCGTGGGCCGCGGTCCCCGGGTCGGCCCTGCCCCCGGACTGGAGGCTCGGTGCGGGCCCGTCGGTCGACTCGCGCCCCGGGACCGCCGCGTCCGTCGCCGACGCGGTCCGGTACGCCGCGACCCACGGCTTCCACGCCGACCCCGCACCCGAGGTCGTGCTCCGCACGCTGATGGCCTGGACCACCGTGTACGGGATGCTGTCGTTCGAGCTCTTCGGGCACGCCGTCGGGTCGGTGTCCGAGCACGCCGCGTACTTCGACGAGGTCGTCGTCCGCCTCGCGCACGACCTGGGCCTCGCCTCGCCGCATCCCGTCCCCTGAACGGGGCGTCGGCTGACAGGTGTGGTGCACCTACGGTAGACAGGCCTGTACCGACGCACTCACCAGCGTCGCCCGGCACATCAGGGGAGGATGCCGATGACCGCGATCGACGTCAGTCGTCAGGACCGTCGACGTCTGACGTCCGGCACCCCGCCCCGGCGGCTCGCCGCGGTCCGCACGGTCGCCCTGCTCGCGTCGATCGCCGGGCTGAACTACATCGTGTGGCGCTGGGCGGCGTCGGTGAACTGGCACTCCTGGTGGATCGCCGTGCCGCTGATCCTCGCCGAGACGTACAGCGTGATCGACTCGCTCCTGTTCGCCTTCGGCGCCTGGCGGCTCCGGGAGCGCGGGCAACCGCCGACGAAGCCCGACGGGGACGTCACGGTCGACGTCTTCATCACGACCTACAACGAGCCGGTCGAGCTCGTCGTGCGCACCGCCCGCGCGGCGAAGGCGATCACGCACCCGCACGAGACGTGGATCCTCGACGACGGCAACCGCCCCGAGATGCGCGCGGCGGCGGAGTCGCTCGGCATCGGCGTGATCACCCGTGGTGCGGACTGGGTGGACCGCCCCCGGCACGCCAAGGCCGGCAACCTCAACAACGCCCTGCTCGCGACCCAGGGCGAGTTCCTCCTCATCCTCGACGCCGACCAGGTGCCCGAGCCGGAGATCCTCGACCGCACCCTCGGCTACTTCAAGGACGAGCGGATGGCGCTCGTGCAGACGCCGCAGTGGTTCGAGAACGTCCCCGACGCCGACCTGCTCGGCAGCCAGGCCCCGCTGTTCTACGGTCCGATCCAGCAGTCGAAGGACGGCTGGAACGCCGCGTTCTTCTGCGGCTCGAACGCGATCCTCCGGCGCGAGGCACTCATGCAGCTCGGCGTGACGCGGTACGTCCGCGAGGTCCAGGAGTCGGTCGAGCGCACCATCCGCACCTCGCGGACGCTCCTGGCCCGTGCCCGCGAGACCGAGACCGACCCGCGCGTGCTCGACGCCCTCGACGGTGCCGAGCAGGTCGTCGAGCGCGCCCGCGACCAGGTCGACCGGGGCGTGCCGCTCGGTGACGTCACGTACGACTTCCAGCGCGGCATCGACGCGATCGCCTTCCGCTTCGCGGCCGCCGACCTCGAGTCCGTGCGCCGCGACCTGCAGGAGCTCGCCGCGATGTCGACCGAGGCGGACACGTTCGCGGGGCTCGACGACGCGGCGCTCGACGTGCTCGGCCGTCGGGACGCGTCGCCGGTCGCCGCGATCGAGTCCATCGCCGTGCTCGCCCGCGCGCTCGACGTCAACCGCGACGACGAGGCGCAGCCGATCATGCCGCTGGCGACGATCTCGGTGACCGAGGACATGGCGACCGCGATGCGCCTGCACGGCCTCGGGTGGCGCTCCGCGTACCACGACGAGATCCTCGCCAAGGGCCTCGCGCCCGAGGACCTGCCGACCATGCTCGTGCAGCGGCTCCGCTGGGCGCAGGGCACCATGCAGGTGTTCTTCCGCGAGAACCCCCTCGTGCAGAAGGGCCTGTCGTGGGGGCAGCGGCTCATGTACTTCTCGACGATGTGGAGCTACCTGTCCGGCTTCGCCGCTGTGGTCTACATCGCGGCGCCGGTGCTCTGCCTGTCGTTCGGGGTCGTCCCGGTCCAGGCGTACAGCGTCGACTTCTTCGTCCGGCTCATCCCCTTCCTCGTGCTCAACCAGCTGCTGTTCTGGGTGGTGGCCGCCGGCAGACCGACCTGGCGCGGGCAGCAGTACTCGCTCGCGCTGTTCCCGGTGTGGATCGAGTCGGTCACGAGCGCCTTCGACAACGTGTTCCGCGGTCGCCCGCTCGGGTTCCGCGTCACGCCGAAGGTCCGCGACGAGTCCGAGCAGAAGCCGCGGTGGGACCTCGTCAAGCCGCAGCTGTACGCGATGGGGGCGCTCGTCGCCGCGCTCGTGCTCATCGGCATCCGGTACCTGACCGGTCAGGCGGAGGGCATCGCCCCGCTCGTGAACACCGCATGGGTCCTCTTCGACCTGTTCATCTTCAGCATCGTGATCCGGGCCGTGCGCTACCGCGGTCCGGGTCCGGGCACGCCCCAGTCCGAACACGAGTCCTCGACCGCAGGAGGCCCGCTGTGACCGAGCAGCACGTGGCGTTCGAGGTGCCGGCCGTCGCCGCGTCCCTCGACGAGGTGCAGGACCGATTCGCCGCGTGGTGGGAGACGCTCGACGTCGACGACGCCCGACTGCGCTTCTCACTCGAGACCGCGCTCGCCGAGGTCGCCGCGAACATCGTCGAGCACACCCGCCGCGCCGACCGCGAGGCCGGTCGGCGGTACAGCGTCGAGCTCCGCGCGACCGACCGCGAGCTGATCGCCGTACTGTCCGACAACGGACTGCCGGTGGACATCGACCTGTCCGCCGTGACGATGGCCGAGGTCGACGCGGAGAGCGGACGCGGGCTCGCCCTGGCGATCGCAGCCCTCGACCGGCTCGACCACGAGCACGCGGGTGGGCACAACATCTGGACGCTCGCGTGCAACCGGTGAGGGGCGTCCTGGCCAAGGCCGTCGCGCTCCTCGTCGTCAGCGGCACGCTCCTGCTCGGCGTCGGCGTCCCCGCGACGGCCGCGACCGCCGCCGGCGTGCCCGCGACCACGACCGCGGCCGGCGTGCCCGCGACCACGACCGCCGCCGGCGTGCCTCCGACCACGACCGCCGCCGGCGCGACCGCGGCGACCTCGTCCCCGGACGCAACGTCGTCCCCGGCACCGACGTCCTCGACCGCACCGACGTCGGGCGCGACCGCACCCGGGACGGCGACCAGCGCCTCCCGGACGGGTGCCGGCCTGCTGCCTGCCGACGGCCGGGCCTGGTACGGACCCGACCTGGACTGGGGGGCCGACGCGCCGGACGGCTACGCCGGCCGCCTCGGCGCGACCCCGTCGATGTACGGGGTCGAGCTCGACTACCCGTTCGACCGCACCGCCCGCGAGCAGTACGACCGCGCCAGCGGTGCCGCCGCGGCGCAGGGCGCCGTGCTCGTCGTGACCCTGACGCCGACGCAGTCGCTCGCGTCCCTGACCCGCGACGACGCCCGTGCGGCCGAGAAGCTGTTCGCGCAGTCGCACGAGCAGTACGACACCCAGGTGCTCGTCCGCTTCGCCCCGCAGATGAACGGCACGTGGGTCCGGTGGGGCCAGCAGCCGACCGCGTACGTCAGCGCCTTCCGGACGCTCGCCGGGGTCGTCCACCGGGGCGACTCCGACGCGGCCATGGTGTGGTCGCCCTCGTACGGGGCGGGCTACCCGTTCGGCGAGTCCGCCGGTCGGCTCGAGGACCTCTCGGCCGTCGACGTGGCCAAGGCCGACACGAACGGCGACGGCAAACTCGACGCAGCGGACGACCCGTACGGCCCCTACTGGCCCGGCGCGGGGAGCGTCGACTGGGTCGGGCTGTCGATGTTCTTCTTCGGCAAGGGCAAGTCCACCGAGGCCGCCGGACGCGACGTCCCGCTCACCACGAACGAGGCGCCGACCGCCGGCGAGGTCGAGGCCCGCTTCGACGAGACCTGGGGCTACCAGCAGCCGCAGACCGAGGGCACCTTCACCGAGCGCTTCGCCACGGGCGAGGACCGCCCGATGCTGCTCGACACCGGGGCGCTGTACGACCACTCGCTGAAGGGCGCCAGCCAGCTCGAGGTCAAGCAGACCTGGTGGCGGCAGGTGTTCGCCGCCGTGCAGGACCGCCCGGATGTGCGCGGCGTCACGTTCCTCGAGACGAACCGTCGCGAGCCCGAGGCCGGCAACCGGGTCGCCGACTGGCGTGACACCGCGGTGCCGGGCGTCGCGGGGTCGTTCCGCACCGACCTGCAGGCGACCGACCGCTTCGAGGGCGGCCCCGTCACCGACCGGGTCACGCCGCAGGACGGCGCGGCCGCGATCAGCCAGGAGTACGAGACCGGCGGCGACCAGATGGCGTGGATCGTCTGGTTGTCGGCCGGTCTGGCCGCGGTGTTCCTGCTCAGCGGGCTCGTCGGCCGACTGCTGCCGAGCTGGCGCTACCCCGACGACGGCAAGCCCGGACGCGACCTGCGGCTCGACCTGTTCCGCGGCTTCATCATCCTCGCCGTGGTGATCACGCACATCGAGATCGGCGGACCGTACTCGTACATCACGCTGCACGCCACGGGTGCGATCACCGGCGCCGAGATGTTCGTGTTCCTGTCCGGCATGGTCCTCGGCATGACCTACCCGTTCGCGATCAAGAAGTTCGGCGAGTGGGTCGCAGCGGTCGGCGCGTGGAAGCGTGCCCGCAAGCAGTACCTCGTCACGCTCGGTGTGATCCTGGTCGTCTTCGCGATGAGCTTCGTGCCGTTCCTGAACACCGACGCGATCACGACCTTCACCGACCGGGGCACCGGAACCGGGGGCGTCGGGGCCGAGGGGCGCGTGTACGACCTGTACCCGAACGCCATGCAGCTGTTGGCGTACCCGCCGCCCTGGTTCGCGATCAAGCAGTTCCTGCTGCTCGAGATGGGGCCGTGGCCGTTCAACATCATGGGTCTGTTCGTGGTGCTGAGTCTGTTCATCCCGGTGTTCATGTGGGTGATCCGGCGCGGCTTCTGGTGGGCGCTCCTCCTCGTCAGCTGGGGTGTCTACGTCTTCCAGGCGCTCAACCCCGAGTTCCGTCCCCTGAACTCGCAGTTCGAGGCCGTCTTCCCGCTCCTCACCTGGCAGGTCGTGTTCACGCACGGCCTGGTGCTCGGCTACTACCGCCGGCAGGTGATCGGCGCGCTGACCGGCCGGCTCGGCAAGGTGCTCATCGGCGTCGGGATCACCGGGTACGCGCTGTTCCTGGTGTACGTCTGGGCCGGGAACCAGTTCGGCTTCACCCCCGCACCGTTCCCCGCGACGATGTACGACCAGCTCTACAACACGGCCTACCAGCGCGTCGACCTGCAGTGGGGCCGACTCGTCGACATCGCGTTCTTCGCGATCGTGTCGTACGCGATCCTCACGGTGTTCTGGAAGCCGATCGCCGCGGTGATCGGCTGGCTGTGGATCCCGATCGGGCAGGCGAGCCTCTACGTGTTCGTGTGGCAGGTGTTCTTCGCGCTGGCGATCGCGTCGATCCCGGGCGTGGACTGGTTCAACGGCTGGATCGGGTTCGCGGCCCACACGGTGCTGATCCTGCTGGTCTGGTACATGATCCGGAAGAAGTTCCTGTTCTCGATCATCCCGCGCTGAGCGACGGTCGGCGCCGGGTCCCGGTCAGCGCCGCGCCGCGGTGTGCGCCGTGCCGCGGTGTGCGCCGTGCCGCGGTGTGCGGTGCGTCCGGTGGGCGGTGCGTCCGGTGGGCGCGGTCGCCGGACGGGCGGGGAGACGGACGGGAGGCGCGGTGCCGGCTGGCACCGCGCCTCCCGTCCGTGGGGTGGTCGCGTGGACCGCGTCAGGCGAGCGCGCCGCTGTCGGTCGCGAGCGCCTGCCGGACCGGTCCCCACGCGGCGAGCCGCTCGCGGACCGCCTCGTCCCGCTCGTCCGCGATCGCGGTTGCGTGCGCCCGCTCCAGGACCTCGTCGATCACGACCCGCTGCCCGGAGCGCGCCGACGCGATCGCCGCGTCGACCATGACCAGGCTCATGACGTTGCCGTGCACCTCGCCGTCGGGCCGGCTGCCGGTGTGCACCGCGCGGACGAAGGACGCGAGCGCGCCGGCGATCTCGGTCCCGACGCCCGGTGCGGGCTCGGGCGTGCCCGGAGACCCGTCGACCACGCTCGACGGGTCGTGGTCGCCGTCCCAGGCCGCCGAGCCGGTCGCGCCCGTGGCACGCCAGTCGCCGTTCCACGAGGTCTCGTCGCCCGGCGCGCACCACGAGCCGTCGTACACGTAGCGGGCGTCGTCCTCGAACGTGAAGACGGCCGCGGCGTTCGCGTGCCCGCGGTACCAGGACCACGACGGGTTCCACGAGTCGCACGTCACCGACACCGGCTCCCGCTCGAGCACGTACCGGGCGGAGTCGAACGCGTGGATCGCCATGTCGAGGAGCAGGACGTCGTCCATCTCCTCGCGGAAGCCGCCGAAGTGCGGCGCCTTCGCGAACCGGGTGTTCAGGCTCCCGACGCCGCCGAGCGCGCGGACGTGCTGCCGGAAGGCGACGAGCTGGTCGTTGTACCGACGCGACTGCGACACCATGAACAGCTGCCCGGTGACCTCGGCGGCGGCCGCCAGGGAGAGCGCCTCGGCGACGGTCTGCGCGGCCGGCTTCTCGCCGAGCACCGGCAGGCCCGCGTGCAGGGCGTCCATCGTGACCGGGTGGTGCGCGACCGGCACCGTGATGTCGAGGACCGCCTCGGCGCCGGTCTCGGCGAGCAGGGCCGTCAGGTCCCTGCCGACCGGGATGGCCGGCGCCCCGGCGAGCTCGGCCCCGGCGCGGGCGGCGTCGAGGTCGAGGTCGACGACCCCGACGAGCTCGACGTCGGGGTCCGCGGCGACCGTCGCGAGCCAGGCGCGCCCCATGCCGCCGGCGCCGACCTGGACGACCCGCAGCGGGGCGTGGTCGGTCATGCGCGGGCCCCGGCTCCGTGCTGGGCGGTGTCCGCCTGGACGGCTGTGGGTGCGATCTCCGCCGGGGAGTCTGTGGGGGCGCTGTCCGCCGGGGAGTCTGTGGGGGCGCTGTCCGCCGGGGCTTCGTCCTCGGGGGCGTCGTCGAACGGGCCGCGGTAGTGCTGGCCGTCGAAGTACTCGCCGAGGTCGTACCGGCGGAGCGTCGGCAGCTCCCGCTCGCGCTCGGGCCGGGCCCACTCGGCGGCGTTCGCGATGACACGGCGGACGTCCGGGTGGTGGTACACAGGGAAGTCCTGGTCGCCCGGGGAGAAGTAGAAGATCTTCCCGAAGCCGCGGCGGTAGGTCATGCCGCTCCGGAACACCTCGCCGCCGGTGAAGCCCGAGATGAACACGAGCTCGTCGGGCGCGGGGACGTCGAAGTACTCGCCGTACATCTCCTGCTCGGGGATGACGATCGGGTTCGGGACACCGCGCGTGATCGGGTGCTGCGGGTTCACGGTCCAGACGAGTTCCTGGTCGTGCTCGCTGCGCCACCGGAGCGTGCAGGTCGTGCCCATGAGCTTGCCGAAGATCTTCGACCAGTGGCCGGAGTGCAGCACCACGAGACCCATGCCGGACAGGACGTGCTTGTGGACGCGGTCGACCACGGCGTCGTCGACGTCGGCGTGCGCGGCGTGCCCCCACCAGGTCAGGACGTCGGTCTCGGCGAGGACGGCGTCGGTCAGGCCGTGCTCGGGCTCCTGCATGGTCGCGGTGCGGACGACGGCCTCGGGCAGGTGCTCGCGGATGCCGTCGGCGATCGCGCCGTGCATGCCGTCCGGGTACCGCTCGGCGACGTGCTGCTCGACCTGCTCGTGGACGTTCTCGCCCCAGACGGTGATGCGCAGCGGGGTGGTGGTCATGGTGTGGGCCTTCCTGACTGAGGCGACGCGGGTGCGTCGGAGTGTGCGGTCGCGGTGCGACGGGTGCCGGGCGGGCCGGTCGCSGTCTGGCGGTGGCGGGCGGGGCCGGTCGCGGTGTGGCGGTGGCCGGCCGGGCCGGTCGCGGTGTGGCGGTGGCCGGCGGGGCCGGTCGTGGTGTGGCGGTGGCCGGCGGGGCCGGTCGTCACTTGACCGCACCGCCGAGCGCGCCGGCGGAGATGTAGCGCTGGGCGACGATGAGGAGCACGGCTGCCGGGAGCGACGCGAGGACGGACGTCGCCATGACGGGTCCCCAGTCGGTCACGTTCGAGCCGATGTAGTTGTAGATGCCGAGCGTGATCGGGCGGACCGCGTCGGTCGAGGTCAGGGTGAGCGCGATGAGGAAGTCGCCCCACGCACCGAGGAACGTGAACAGCGCGGCCGTGACGATCGCGTTGCGGCTGATCGGCAGCACGATCGACACGAACGCGCGCAGGTCGGTCGCGCCGTCGACCAGGGCGGCCTCGACCAGGCTCGGCGGGATCGACTCCATGAACGCGCGCATGAGCAGGATCGCGAACGGGACCTGCACGGCGCTGTCGGCGAGGATGAGCCCGACGTAGCTGTTGAGCAGTCCGACGTTGTTGAACAACGTGTAGAGCGCGTTCGCGATGACGATGCCCGGGATCATCTGCGTGATGAGCAGCACGAGCAGGAACGTCCGCGTGCCCCGCATCCGGAACCGGGCCAGGCCGTACGCGGCGGGGGTGGCGATCGCGAGCGTCAGGACGACGGTGCCGAGGCCGATGATCATGCTCGACACGAAGTTCTGGCCCTGCTGGGCGAACGCCGCCTGGTACCCGGCGAACGTCGGGTTCCACGGGAACCAGGTCGCGGTCGCGGCGCCCGAGGTGGCCTGCAGGCTCGTGTTCACCATCCAGTAGACGGGGAACACCATGATCGCCAGGAACACGATGCCGAGGATCGTGAAGGGGAGCCCCTTGGCCGAGCGGCGGGGACGCCGGTCCCGCGCGGTCCGCTCGGTCGTGATCGCCCGGGTGACGGTGACGGTCTGGTTCGCGAGTCCGACGCTCATTCGTCGACCGCCTTCCTGGAGATCGCGATGTAGACCATCGCGAAGACGAACGAGACGACGATGAGGACGTTGCTCACCGCGGCTCCGATGCCGAACTGGAAGTTGATGAAGGACTGGTGGTACGCGTTGGTGGCCAGGGTCTGCGTCGAGTTCGCCGGTCCGCCGCCGGTCAGGCCGAGGATGATGTCGACGACCTTCAACGTGTAGACGACCCCGAGCACGATGACCACGCTCACCACCGACCGGATGCTCGGCCAGGTGATGTACCAGAAGGCCTTGAAGCCCGTGGCACCGTCGAGGGCACCGGCTTCGTAGAGCTCCGGCGGGACCGACTGCAGCCCGCTGTAGAGGATCGTGGTGTTGAACGGGATGCCGAGCCAGACGTTCACCCCGATGACCGCGATGAGCGCCAGGCTGGGGCTGACGAGCCAGGGGACCGGACCGATGCCGACGACGCCGAGCAGCTGGTTCAGGGCGCCGCTGTCCTGGTCGAGCAGCCACTTCCAGACCGCGCTCGACGCGATCAGGGGCAGCAGCCACGGCAGCAGGAGCAGTCCGCGCAGGAAGCCCGACAGCGGGAAGTGCCGCCGGAAGAACAGCGCGAGGCCGAGGCCCAGGACGAACTGCAGGACGATCGACCCCGCGGTGAACAGGGCCGTGTTCACCACGCTCGTCGTGAAGACGCTGCTCGAGAAGACCGAGACGTAGTTGCCGAGGCCCACCCAGGGTGCCTCGCCGGTGAAGAAGGTCTTCGTCGTGTAGTCCTGGAACGACATCAAGATGTTCTTGACGACCGGGTAGCCGAAGAAGACGGCCACGAAGACGGCGGCCGGGATGACGAACAACCACCGGGTGGTGGCGGACCGGATGCGCGCGCGGCGCTGTCCGGGTCGTGCTGGGGCCGGGGACGTCGTCGTCCGGGGCCGGATCTGTGTCGAGGCGCTCATGTCAGGTCCTTCCGTCCGGGGTGCGGGGAGCCGACCGCGTGGTCGGCTCCCCGTCTCCCACTACTGGTTCTGCGACTGCGCCTGCTCGAGCGCCTGCTCGGGGTCGGCCTTGCCGGTGAGGGCGAGCTGGACGGCGGTGTAGATCTTCGTCGCGGCCTTGGGCCAGTCGGGACCGAGCTCACCGGTGCGGGCACGGGCGGTCTGCACGGTCGTCACGAACGAGGCCACGTCCTGGTGGTCCTTCGCCCAGGCGGTGCCGACCTCGATGTTGGTCGGCACGTTGCCGGTGGTGCCGGCGAAGACCTTCTGCATCTTGTCGCTGTTGAGGCACCCGACGAACTTGCCGGCGAGCTGCATCTTGGCCTTGTCCCCGGTCTGCGGGACCGTGAAGGCCTCGCCACCGAGCGGGGCGACGGTCTCCGAACCGGTGCGCGTCGGGATCGGGACGCTGTCGAACTCCAGGTCCTTCGCCTTCTTGAGTGCCGGCAGCTGCCACGGACCGTTGATCATCATCGCTGCCTTGCCCGCGATGAACTGGTTGTTCACGTCGGCCTGGGCCCAGTTGATCGAGCTCTTCGACATCGAGCCGTCGTTCTGCAGGTCCTCGACGAGCTGGAGCGCCTGGGTGGCCTCGGGCGTCGCGATGTCCTTCTCGTCGCCGCCGTTCGACCAGAAGAAGGGCAGGAACTGCCAGGTGCCCTCGTACGTGTTGATGTTGCTCATCGCGAAGCCGTAGGTCGATCCGCTGGTGAGCTTCTTCGCGGCTTCCTTGAGCTCGTCCCACGTCTTCGGGGGCTGGATGCCCGCGTCGGCGAGCATCTTCTTGTTGTAGTAGAGCGCGATCGAGTTCGTGACCGGCTGCAGACCGTAGAGCTTGCCCTTGTACGTGTTCGCGCCCTTGACCCCCGGGACGTCGTCGTCCGCGTCGAGCCCGTAGTCCGCCAGGTCCGACAGCGCACCGGAGGCGGCGATCTGCTGCACGTCGGGGTTGTCGAGCATGAGCACGTCCGGCAGGGTCCGCGACGACGCCTGCTGCAGCACCTTCGAGATCAGACCGGCGCCGGCGACGTGGTTGATCTTCAGCTCGGCACCGACCTCCTTCGCGCACTGCTGGTAGATCGGGTCGTAGTTCGCGGCGTAGTAGTCCTCGATCGTGAGGGTCTTGCCGCCGCCGGACGAGGCGGACCCGGCGCCGGAGCAGCCGGTGAGGACGAGCGGGATCGTCGCGATCGCGGCGACGGCGCCGACGAGGGCGCGCGTCCTGCGGGACGGGGAGGGGGAACCAGGCTTCATCGACTGCTCTTCTCTTCGCGGATGCGGGGAAGGACGCGGTGCGGCGACTCCACTGACGTCGTCGTCGCGGTGGTCCTGGGGCGAGAAGCTAACAGAAAAGCGCTTCACCTGTAAAGCGCTTTTCTGGTGACGACCGAGGACTATGCTCGTGACGACCGCCGGACCCACGGCGGTGGCCACCGGTGACCCGGTGGTGCGAGCCGCCGGGACCACGGCGGTGTGAGCCGCCGCGACCACGGCGGCGTGTCCGTCCGCCCGCAGGAGGTGCCGTGGCCACGATGCAACAGGTCGCCGACCGTGCCGGGGTGTCCATCGCGACGGTCTCGTTCGTCGTGAACGGCACGAAGTACGTCACGCCGGCGACGACCGCGAAGGTGACCGCGGCGATGCGCGAGCTGAAGTTCCGCGGCAACGTCGTCGCGCGCGCCCTCGCGAGCCGGCGCACCCGGATCATCGCCCTGCTGTTCCCGACCACGGGCAACCGCTTCAGCCCGACGACGTCGGAGTTCTTCATGAGCGCTGCCGAGCGGGCGTCGGAGCGCGGCCACCACCTCGTGCTCTGGCCGGTGGACCCCGCCGGTGAGGACCTCGACGACCTCGTGTCCGGTGGCCTCGTCGACGGCGTCGTCCTCATGGAGGTGCGGATGGACGACCCGCGCGTGGCGAAGCTCACCGAGCTCGGCGTCCCGTTCACCCTGATCGGTCGCACCCGGGACAGCAGCGCGCTGCCGTTCGTCGACATCGACTTCGAGACCACGATCGAGGACAGCCTCGACCACCTGCAGGGCCTCGGGCACCGGCGTTTCGGCCTCGTGCTCGAGAACCTCGAGGGCACGCCGATGGCCGGGTACGCCCCCCACCTCCGCGTCGAGGACACCTTCCGCGCGTCCGTCGCCGAGCGCGGTGGCGCCGGGACGATCGTGTACGCGGCGTCCGGGAGCGAGGGCGGCCGTGCCGCAGCCCGGGAACTCCTCGCGGCGGACCCCGACGTCACCGCGGTGCTCGTGATGAAGGACGACTCGTCGGCGGGGCTGCTCGTCGGGCTCTGGTCCGCCGGTCGTCGGGTCCCGGACGACGTGTCGGTGCTGAGCATCGCGTCCTCGGCCGCGGCGGGGGACCAGCACCACCCGCGGCTCGCGGTGATGATCGCCCCCGGTCACGAGCTCGGCGTCCGTGCGGCCGACGCGCTCATCGACCAGCTCGACGGCACCTCGACCGAGCTCCCGCACTTCCTGCTGCCGTGCGTGCTCCGCACCGCCGAGTCGACCGCACCCGCTCCGGCCCCGCGTGCCTGACCCCACGGGCCCAGCGACACCGCCCGGCCTGCCGTCCGCGTGAGGTGTCGCTGSGCCCGTGAGGTCTGTCGCGAGAGCGACAGATCGGTGCGRACAGTCGGCGGGGAACTGTCGCTTTCACGACCACGT
>NZ_MCIG01000023.1 GCF_001705035.1 Curtobacterium sp. UCD-KPL2560
ACAACCTGTTCGTCTTCCTCATCATCATGACGACCTTCGCGGTGCCGAAGGAGTTCCAGCAGAAGGTCCTGCTGGTCGGCGTCGCGATCGCCCTCGTCGCCCGCGGTGTCTTCATCGCCCTCGGCGTCACGATCATCGAGAACTTCTCGTGGGTGTTCTACCTGTTCGGCGCCCTGCTGTTCTGGCTCGCCTGGTCGCAGGCCACGTCAGCGGCGGATCGCGCCTCCCGCCCGCCCGGGTGTGCTCCGCGAAAGCGACAGTTCGCGGGTCCCGTCCGGCGGCTGGTGCGCGAAAGCGACACATGGGCGCGAACAGTCCGGAGCGATCTGTCGCTTTCGCGAGGGCGCCGCAGACAGAGGGCGCCGCAGACAGGGGGCACCGCAGACGGAGCGCGCGGCAGACAGGACGTGCCGCAGACGGACGGGAGGCGCGGTGCCAGCTGGCACCGCGCCTCCCGTCCCTCAGGCGGTGGCGACTACTTCGCGTCCGCCTCGGTGGCCGTCTTCGGCTCGCCCGTCGGAGTCAGCCCGCGCTCCTGGCGCTTCTTCGAGACCACGAGCGACGCGATCGTCGCGACGGTGATCGTCAGCGCGATGAAGCTCAGCGAGAACCAGATCGGGATCTCCGGGGCCCACTCGATGTGCTCGCCGCCGTTGATGAAGGGCAGCTCGTTGACGTGCATGGCGTGGAAGACGAGCTTCACGCCGATGAAGGCGAGGATGACCGCCAGCCCCTGACCGAGGTAGATGAGCCGCTCGAGCAGTCCCGCGATGAGGAAGTACAGCTGGCGGAGACCGAGGAGCGAGAACGCGTTCGCGGTGAACACGATGAACGCGTCCTGCGTGAGACCGAAGATCGCGGGGATCGAGTCGAGGGCGAACAGCACGTCGGTCAGGCCGATGGCGACCATGACGAGCAGCATCGGGGTGAACAGGCGCTTGCCGTCGACGCGGGTGGTGAGGCGGTCGCCGTCGTAGTCCTTCGACGTGGGGATGATGCGACGCAGGACCCGGATCAGGCGGGAGTCGCCCTCGGACGCGTCGTGCTCGCCGCTGCTGCGGGCCTGCGACCAGGCGAGCCAGAACAGCAGGGCGCCGAACAGGTAGAACACCCACGAGAAGTTCTCGATGATCGTGACGCCGAGGGCGATGAAGACACCGCGGGCGACGAGGGCGATCGCGACGCCGACCAGCAGGACCTTCTGCTGGAACTCCTTCGGCACCGCGAAGGTCGTCATGATGATGAGGAAGACGAACAGGTTGTCGACCGACAGGGCCTTCTCGGTCAACCAGCCGGCGAAGTACTCACCGCCGGCCTGGCCGCCGCCGAACACGAGGATGCCGACACCGAACAGGATCGCCAGGCCGACGTAGAACGCCGACCAGAAGGCGGACTCCTTGATGTGCGGGACGTGCGGCGTGCGCACGTGCGAGTAGAAGTCGAACACCAGCAGCGCGAGGATGCCCGCGAGGGTGATGAGCCATACGTACAGGGGGACGTCCAACAGAGTTCCTTCAGGGAGGGGCGCACCACGAGGAGTGGGTACGCCGAAGCCTGAAGGTCTCTTCCGCCGCCTGACCGTGCCGCCGGGATCCGACGGGCCGTGCAGGAGACCGGTGCCCCGGGCCTGGATCGTCCCAGACCGTACTGACGGGCACACCGCGAGAGGAATACTCCCCTTCTCACGACGAGCGTAGCGGGCGACCGGCACCTCCGCCGCGGCCTAAGCTGGGAACATGGCGAGTTCCTGGTCCCTGTCCTCCCGGCTCCGCGGTCTGTTCCAGCGGAAGACCATCGACGAGACCACGTGGGACGACCTCGAGACCGCGCTCATCGGTGCGGACTTCGGCCCCGACATCGCGGACGAGGTCATCGAGGACCTGCACGCCCGCGTCGACCGGTACGGCACGACCGACCCGGCGGACCTCCAGCGCATGCTCCGCGAGGTGCTCGAGGAGCGCCTGTCGAAGCTCGACACCACCCTCAAGCTGAGCAACCGCCCCGCGGTCGTGCTCGTGGTCGGGGTGAACGGTGTCGGCAAGACCACGACGATCGGCAAGTTCGCCAAGTTCCTGAAGACGTACGACCGCACCGTGCTCGTGGGCGCGGCGGACACGTTCCGTGCCGCCGCGGTCGAGCAGGTCGCGACGTGGGCCCAGCGCGCCGGCGTCGACGTCGTCCGTCCCGCACAGCCCGGGCAGGACCCGGCGTCGGTGGCGTACCAGACCGTCGAGAAGGCCATCCACGACGGCACCGAGATCGTCGTGATCGACACCGCCGGCCGCCTGCACACCAAGGCCGGGCTGATGGACGAGCTCACCAAGATCAAGCGCGTGGTCGAGAAGCAGACCGAGATCGCGGAGGTCCTGCTCGTCCTCGACGCCACGACCGGCCAGAACGGCCTCGCCCAGGCGCAGGCGTTCATCGAGGGCGCGGGCGTCACCGGGCTCGTCATCACCAAGCTCGACGGCTCCGCGAAGGCCGGCTTCGTCCTCAGCGTGCAGGAGAAGACCGGCATCCCGATCAAGCTCATCGGGCAGGGCGAGGGCATCAACGACCTCACGGGCTTCACGCCGCACGTCTTCGTGCAGAACCTCGTCGGCTAGGCGCTGCGGTCACCAGGCCTCGGGGTACGACAGCCTGACGATCGCCTGGGCATCGCCTGTGCGACACGTGTACCGTCATCGCCGTACTGCCCCGTGAGACCAAGGAGACACCCCATGCCCGCTCTGCTGATCATCGCGATCATCGTCGGCCTCGTCCTGCTCTTCAGCGGCATCTTCGTCGGTGCCCTCAAGTTCCTGCTGTGGATCGGCATCGTCCTCATCCTGCTGTCCGTCATCGGCTGGCTGCTGCGGAGCATCCGCGGTCGCGCGTAGCGATCGCGGGTCACGTCGCGACGTGACCGCTTGACGGACGGGAGGCGCGGTGCCAGCTGGCACAGCGCCTCCCGTTGCGTCGTCCGGTCGCGTCCGTCGCCTACACGGCCTGGCGACCCGGCGATGCGTCGAGCAGGTGGGCCAGGTGCGGCGGCACCGCGCCGCCGCGCGCGACGGTCGCCCGCGCCCACAGCCGGCCAGCGCGGTAGGACGAGCGGACCAGGGGTCCGGCGAGGACGCCGGCGAACCCGATGCCCTCGGCCACCTCGCGGAGCTCGACGAACTCCTCCGGGCGGACCCAGCGCGCGACCGGCAGGTGACGGGGTGACGGCCGGAGGTACTGGGTCAGCGTGATGATGTCCGTCCCGGCGTCGTGGAGCTGGTGCAGGGCGTCCTCGACCTCGGCGCGCTCCTCGCCCATGCCGAGGATGAGGTTCGACTTCGTCACGAGTCCCGCGTCGTGCCCCTGCGTGATGACGTCGAGCGACCGGTCGAAGCGGAAGGCGGGTCGGATGCGCTTGAAGATCCGCGGCACGGTCTCGACGTTGTGCGCGAAGACCTCGGGCCGGGCGTCGAACACCTGCCCGAGCTGGTCGGGCCGGCCGGAGAAGTCGGGGACGAGGATCTCGACGCCGGTGCCGGGGGAGTGCTCGTGGATCGCTCGGATGGTCTCGGCGTAGAGCCAGGCACCGCCGTCCTCGAGGTCGTCGCGGGCGACCCCGGTCACCGTGGCGTACCGCAGGCCCATCTCGGCGACGGAGTCCGCGACCCGGCGGGGCTCGTCGCGGTCGAGCGGCTCGGGCTTGCCCGTGTCGATCTGGCAGAAGTCGCACCGTCGCGTGCACTGGGACCCGCCGATCAGGAAGGTGGCCTCGCGGTCCTCCCAGCACTCGAAGACGTTCGGGCAGCCGGCCTCCTGGCAGACGGTGTGCAGCTGCTTGTCGCGGACCAGGCCGGAGAGCTCGCGGAACGCCGGGCCCTGCACCGCCCGGGTCTTGATCCACGCGGGCTTGGTCTCGATCGGGGTCTCGGCGTTCCGGGCCTCGACGCGGAGCATCCGGCGGCCCTCGGGGGCGAGTGTCATGCGGTGGTCTCCTGTCGGGCGGTGCTGCTGATGCGTCGGCCGGCGCGCATGCCGTCGACGGCGTGCTGGACCCGGTCGGCGACGACGCCCGCGACCTCGTCCACCGTGACGGTGCGCCCCGCGGCGGCGCTCAGCGTGGTGACGCCGGCGTCGGCGATGCCGCACGGGACGATGGCACGGTAGGCGTCGAGCGCGTTCGTGCAGTTGAGCGCGATGCCGTGGCTGGTGACGCCCTCGGCCACGTGGAGCCCGATCGCTCCGACCTTCGCGTACGGCGCGTCGGCAGGTCCAGGGACCCAGGCGCCGCTCCGGCCCTCGACTCGCTCCGCTCGGACCCCGGCGGCGGCTGCGGCGTCGACGAGGACCTGCTCGAGGTCCCGGACCCAGGCCACGACGTCGAGCGGCTCGGCGAGCCGGACGATCGGGTACGCGACGAGCTGCCCCGGACCGTGCCACGTGATGCGGCCGCCGCGGTCGACCTCGACGACGGGGGAGCCGTCGGTCGGCAGGTCGGACGGCTCGGTCCGGCGGCCCGCGGTGTACACGGACGGGTGCTCGCATAGCACGACGACGCCGGGAGAGCGCCCTGCGACGACGTCGGCGCGCAGGCGTCGCTGCAGCGCGAGGCCGTCGTCGTACCGGAGCGGGCCCTGCGGGCGGAAGACCTCGAGTGTCGGCACGGGATGACCGTACGCTTGTTGTTGGACGGAGTCCAGTAACTCGGCGATCCTCGCGGATCGGGTCGCCGTGCGCCCTGCGACCGTCAGGAGCTGCGACCGGGCCCGGTCACCGCGTCAGTCGTGTGACCTCGCCGCGGAAGAAGTCGTCCGCCCGGGCGCGTGCCTCGTCGGTGGGGCCGCCCGGGGGCAGGTGGTCGAAGGCCGCGGCCCGCTCGAGCTCGTCCGCGACGAATCGCTCGAGCACGCCGGGGGTCGATCCGGAGCCCAGTTCCCGGGTCGCGGCCTTCACCTCGATGAGATCGGCCACGGCCTCCCGAACCCCGGCCGGCACCGAGGTCTCCTGCACGAGCGTGGGCAGGTCCATCGGTGGGAGCGCGGAGTCCGGGTGCTCGCGCAGCCACCGCAGGGTCGTCACCGGGCGGAGCACGTAGAAGAAGCGCTTCAGCGTCGTCTGCCGTTCCTGCTGCCGGAGCGCCACGTGCAGGTGGTGCCGACCGATCCGACCTCGGTCGGCGACGGCCGCCAGGAACGCCAGGGCGCGGTCGCGGAAGCCTTCGTCCCCGGAGTAGACGATGGGGGACCGGAGCCACTCGCCGACCGTCGCGTTCCCGTTCACCGCGAGACGGACGGCCTTCCCGAGGTCCCAGCCGTTGACGTCGAAGACCGCGTCGAGCGGGGTCTCGATGACGTCGCGCGCCGGCCAGAGCGACAGGTAGTCGTCCGGCTGCCGGACGTAGACGAAGCGACAGTCGTAGTCGCTGTCCGGCGACGGGAAGCCCCACGCGCGGCTCCCGCTCTCGATCGCCCAGGGCACGGCGACGCCGTGGTCCGTCCGGACGCCGGCCAGTCGCGCGTCGATCTCGTCGACGACGGCAGGGTCGAGGGAGTCGGGGACGTTCCGCATGTCGCCGAGGCTACCCGTGGACCCGGCCGGGACCCGGTCCCGGCCGGTCGGGGACGGCCCTGTAGGATCGACGGATCATGGCGCAATTCGGCTCTCTCTCCGACCGGCTGACCGAGACCTTCCGCAACCTGCGGAGCAAGGGTCGGCTCACCCCGTCCGACGTCGACGGCACCGTCCGCGAGATCCGACGGGCGCTCCTCGACGCCGACGTCGCGCTCGAGGTCGTGAAGTCCTTCACCGCGGCCGTCCGCGAGCGTGCGCTCTCCGACGAGGTGAACAAGGCGCTCAACCCGGCGCAGCAGGTCGTCCAGATCGTCAACGAGGAACTCGTCGGCATCCTCGGCGGCCAGCAGCGGCGGCTCGAGTTCGCCAAGCGACCGCCGACGGTCATCATGCTCGCGGGCCTGCAGGGTGCCGGCAAGACGACCTTGGCGGGCAAGCTCGGCAAGTGGCTCAAGAAGGACGGCCACACGCCGATGCTCGTCGCGGCGGACCTCCAGCGCCCGAACGCCGTGCAGCAGCTCCAGGTCGTCGGCGAGCAGGCCGGCGTCCACGTCTTCGCCCCGGAGCCCGGCAACGGTGTCGGTGACCCGGTCAAGGTCGCGAAGAACGCGATCAAGGCCGCGGTCGACCAGCAGTACGACACCGTCATCGTGGACACCGCCGGACGACTCGGCGTCGATGCCGAGCTCATGAAGCAGGCCGCGAACATCCGCAAGGCCGTCGACCCCGACGAGGTCCTGTTCGTCATCGACGCGATGATCGGTCAGGACGCCGTGAACACCGCGCGCGCCTTCCAGGAGGGCGTGGACTTCACCGGCGTCGTGCTGTCGAAGCTCGACGGCGACGCCCGCGGTGGTGCGGCCCTGTCGGTGGCGAGCGTCACCGGCCGGCCGATCATGTTCGCGTCCACGGGTGAGGGCCTCGACGACTTCGAGCCGTTCCACCCGGACCGCATGGCGAGCCGCATCCTCGACCTCGGCGACATCCTCTCGCTCATCGAGCAGGCGCAGGGTGCCTTCGACGAAGAAGAAGCCCGCAAGGTCGCCGAGAAGATCGCGAGCGACTCGTTCACGCTCGACGACTTCCTCGGGCAGATGCAGCAGCTCCGCAAGGCCGGCTCGATCAAGGGCATGCTCGGGATGCTCCCGGGCGCCAAGGGCATGCGCGAGGCGCTCGACAACTTCGACGAGAGCGAGATCGTCCGCACCGAGGCGATCATCCAGTCGATGACGAAGCAGGAGCGCCAGCTGCCGAAGCTGCTCAACGGCTCCCGTCGTCTCCGCATCGCCCGCGGTTCCGGCACGACCGTGACCGAGGTCAACGCCCTCGTGAACCGCTTCGAGCAGGCCGCGAAGATGATGAAGACGGTCGCCCGCGGTGGCGTGCCGCAGATGCCCGGCATGGGCCCGATCCCCGGGATGCACGGCGGCAAGAAGAAGCAGCCCGCCGGCGGCGCGAAGAAGAAGAAGGTGGGCAACCCCGCCAAGCGCGCCGCGCTGGCCTCGGGTGCTCCGGCACAGCCGCAGCAGCAGGCCCCGAGCGGTTCCGGCTTCGGCTTCGGCGGTGCCAAGGGCGGCAAGGCCCCCACCGAGGAAGAACTCGCGAGCCTGCAGAAGTTCCTCGGTCGCTGAACCCGCGTCGCCGACGCGACGACAGCACGGACGGGAGGCCCGTGGCGAGACCGCCACGGGCCTCCCGTCCGTCTCCCGACCGGTAGCAATGGCATGCAAAATACTGTCAGATCACATGGTGTTCGCTGATCGCACGCAATCCGCGTGAACGAGAGGAACTCCATGAAGCGCAACACCCGCCGTCTCTGTGCGGTGCTCGGTGCCGCCACGATCGTCGGTACCGCGATCATCTCCGGTCCGTCCGCCGCACTCGCTGCGCCCGGCGCGTCCTTCGGGCTCGCCGCGTCCTCGGCGCCGCACGCCGACGGGCTCCGGATCCAGACCGTGGAGGGCAAGGAGAGCGAGTCGGACAGCTCGGCCTCCTTCACGGTGTACTCGACGCACCCGGAACTCGTCGCCGAGGGCCCGGCGTTCGACCGGTTCGAGGTCGTCGTCCGCTACGGGGGCGAGCGTGTCTGCAGCATCGACGAACCGTCGTCGACCGGGGCCGCGCGCTGCGCCCTCGACCTGTCGACGATCCCCGGCCCGCAGCTCGTCGCGAAGGCGTACCGCGACGGCGAGGTCGTCGCGTCCACCGAGCTCCGGGTCACGTACCGTGCCGAGCCGCCCGTGATCGACCGCGTGGAGCGCGCCGCCGACGGCGCCTTCACGATCGCCGGGCACACGCTCTTCGAGAACCCCGGCAACCGCTTCCGCGCCGCCGTCCGGGGCCTGCCGCAGCTCGGTTCGACGAACGTCGCGGCGGACGGCACGTTCCGGCTGCAGGTGCCCGCTCGGTACGCCGGACAGACGCTCGGTGTCTACTTCGAGTACGACGGCGGCACCACGTCGTACGCACGTCGCGTCGAGCTGACGGTCGGCGAGGACGGGGTGCAGCTGCCGCTCACCGTGACCTCGGTCGGCGGCCACTCCTCGGGGCTCGCGGCCGGCCTCCCGCTGTACTCGGTGGGCGCCTCCGCGGTGGACTTCGCGGCGCACGGACCCGCGTTCGACCGGTTCGAGGTCGTCGACACCGCGACCGGCACGACGCTGCTCGACCTCCGCGAACCGTCGAGCACGGGCGACGTCGCGTCGACGATCGACTTCTCGTCGGTGCCGGCCGGGCCGTTCGAGGCACGTGCGTTCCGCGGCGACGAGCAGATCGCCTCGATGAAGTTCCAGGCGATCGTCCTGCTCCGTGACGCCCCGGCGGTCGCCGGCGTGCACGAGACGGCCACGGGTTTCCAGCTCGACGGCTCGATCGACGCGAAGCCGACCGGGAGCCGGCTCTTCGCCGAGGTGTCCCTCGGGGACGACCAGTGGACGGCCGTGGTCCGCCCGGACGGCACGTTCAGCGTGGACCTGCCCGCCGAGCTCGCCGAGCGCGAGGTCTCGGTGCGGGTCGCGCACGTCGGGCGCCCGAACGTCTCGTCGCCGTCGGTCACCACCACGGTCCCGGCGCGCGAGGGTGGCTCGGTCGAGCCGGAGCCGATCGTGGCCGTCCCGGCCCCGGGGCCGGTGGACGGGGGCTTCACCCCGACGCCCGGCGGTGGTGACGGTGGCGACAACGGCGGTGGTGACAACGGCGGTGGTGACAACGGTGGTGGTGACAACGGCGGTGGCGACAACGGCGGCGGCGACGAGGGCGGCCCGTCCGACGGCACCCCCGTCATCCGCGGCGCCGAGGACCAGGGCGGCAAGTGGGTCGCGGTCGTGCAGACCGCGCCCGGCCTCGAGGTCCACGTCACGGCCGACGGCGGCCTCTCGGCGACCGGTCGTGCCGACGAGCACGGCGTCGCACGGATCCCGACGCAGCTGAGCTCGTCGTTCGACTTCCCCGTGATCATCGACGCGTACCGCTCCCGCTTCGACCGCGTCCGCACCGAGGGCGTGCTCGGGGACACCGGCGCGAACGTCGCCGACGGTGCCCACGCCCGCGTCGTCCGCGGCGCGACGGGCACCGCACGCTTCGACGCCGCCGGGTTCGAGGGCCGCGCGTCGATCACGCTGGCCGACGGGACGCACCTCGCCGACGCCCTCGTCGGGTACAACGGCCTCCTCCGGGCCGTGACCCTGCAGGGCGTCCCGGCCGACGCGGACCACGTGCTCGTCCGCTTCGGCGCCGGCGCGCCGGTCTCGGTCCCGATCGAGGGCTGACCCGGGATCGGCGTCGCCTGCGGGCGGCGCCGGCCGGGTGCCGTCCCGATCCAGCGCGGTCCCGTCCGGCGCTGCGCTGACCGGGACCCGGCCTGGTCGAGCGGCGCCGTCACGGAGCGCGCGTCCCACCGGACGGGAGGCGCGGTGTCGGCCGGCACCGCGCCTCCCGTCCGACAGGTGGTGGCGTCTAGAGCGAGTCGCGCAGCTCGGTGACCAGGTGGCGGACGACCGCGCGCAGGTCGCCGCCGTGCTCCTGCGCGACCTGGAGCTGCCGCTGGTACGAGGCGCCGTCCGCGATCATCGTGTCGAGGTGGTGCAGCTCCTGCTGGCAGCCGAGCCGTTCGGCGATCGGGTCGAGGCGCTGCACGAGGTCGTGCACCTCGTCGGTGACGAGGCGTTCGTCGCCCGCCGCGTTCGTGATGATCTCGGCGTCCATGCCGTAGCGGGCGGCGCGCCACTTGTTCTCGCGGATGAACCACGGCTGCATCGACGGCAGCGTCTCGCCACGGTCGAGCCGGTCGGACAGGGCCGTGACGAGGCACTGCACGAACGCGGTCACCGCACCGACCTCGTGCAGGGTCGAGATGCCGTCGGAGACGCGGTTCTCGAGCGTGCCCCAGCCCGGCGAGGGCCGGATGTCCCATCGCAGGTCCTTGAACCCGTCGATCACGCCGGTCTTCGTCAGGTCGTCGACCACGGTCTCGAAGCCCGACCACTCCTCGATCGACGGCGGGAGGCCACCGGTCGGCAGCTGCTGGAACATGAGCGCACGGTTCGAGGCGTACCCGGTGTCGGTCCCGCCCCAGAACGGGCTCGACGCGGTGAACGCCTGCAGGTGCGGGACGTAGGCGAGCATCGCGTTCATGATCGGCACGGCCTTGTCGCGGTCGTCGATGCCGACGTGCACGTGGACACCCCAGATGAGCATCTGGCGACCCCACCAGCGGGTCCGGTCGATGAGCGTCGTGTAGTGCTCGCTGTCAGCCGTGATCTCCTGCTGGTCCCAGACCGCGAAGGGGTGCGTGCCGGAGCACATCACCTGCGCGTCGAGCGGCTCCGCGGCGTCGACGACCTCGCCGATGATGCCCGCGAGCTCGCTCGTGGCACCCCCGACGGTCTCGTGGACACCCGTGACGACCTCGACGGTGTTGGTGAGGAGTTCCTCGGTCACCCGGTCGTGGTCCCCGAGGCGCTCCTGCACCGCGGCGATCACGGCGGGTGCCCGGGGAGCGAGGTCGCCGGTGTCCCGGTCGACCAGCGGGAGCTCCCACTCGACGCCGATGGTCGACGGGCGGGACTCGGTGAAACGGATGTCCATGCGGCCATCCTGCCCGTGATGTTGGAGGGTCGGCACAAGGAACACCGGCCCGGGAGCGGCGTCCGGCAGAGTAGGGGCATGAGCACCGTCGCCCAGCCGGACCTCGCGGTCCTGTCGTCGCCCTGGACCCTCGGCCCCCTGCACCTGTCGAACCGCGTCGTGATGGGGTCGATGCACACCGGACTCGAGGTGCGCGACGACGGCGGAGCAGCGATGGCGGCCTTCTACCGGGAGCGCGCGGCAGGCGGGGTCGCGTGCATCGTGACCGGGGGCATCGCGGTGAGCGACGAGGCCCGCGGCGGCCCCGACTTCGCGGTGTTCGGGGCGGACGGCGCCGACGAGCGCTTCCGGGTCGCCGTCGACGCCGTGCACGACGAGGGCGGCACCGTGCTCGCGCAGCTGTTCCACGCGGGTCGGTACGCGCTCGTGCAGGGCGTGACCGACCGGCACGGCCGACCCCAGCGGGCGGTCGCGCCGTCCGCCCTGCCGTGGGCCGCCGCGCGCGGGGTCGTCCCGGAGGAACTCACCGGGGACGAGGTCCGGTCGACGATCGAGGACTTCGCCGCCGCCGCGCGGTCCGCCCGGGACATCGGCTTCGACGGCGTCGAGATCATGGCGTCCGAGGGCTACCTCGTGAACCAGTTCCAGTCGCCGCTGACGAACCACCGCGAGGACGAGTGGGGCGGCACCCCGGAACGCCGTCGGCGCTTCGCGGTCGAGGTCGTCCGTGCCGTCCGGGCCGCGGTGCCCGACCTCGCGGTGACGATCCGGCTCTCCGGCGCGGACCTCATGCCCGGGTCGACGACCGACGACGAGGTCGACGCGCTCGTCCGGGACCTGCTGCCGCTCGGGCTCGACGGCGTCTCGGTGGGCATCGGCTGGCACGAGTCCCGCACGCCCACCGTGCAGGCCTCGGTGCCGCACGGGGCCTGGGTGTCCTACGCGGAGCGCATCGCCCGCGTCGTCCGGACCTCGGACCACCCGGACGTCCGCGTGATCGCGTCGAACCGGATGACCGACCTCCGCGACGGCGAGACGGTGCTCCGCGACGGCCTCGTCGACGCGGTCGCCCTCGCCCGCCCGTTCCTCGCCGACCCGGACATCGTCGCGCGGTCGCTCGGCGGCAGGTTCGACCTCGTGAACACCTGCATCGGCTGCAACCAGGCCTGCCTCGACCGGTCGATCGTCGGCGCCCCGGTGTCCTGCCTGGTCAACCCGCGCGCCGCGCGCGAGCTCACGTTCCCGGCCCGACCCACGCGTCGGGCGCTGCGGGTCGACGTCGTCGGCGGGGGACCGGCCGGCCTGGCCGCCGCGGTCGACGCCGCACGACGCGGCCACACCGTGACGCTGTGGGAGGCCGACGCGTCGCTCGGCGGCCAGTTCGCCCTCGCCGCCGCGATCCCCGGCAAGGAGGACTACGCGGCGACCGTGCGGGCGGCCGTCGCCGAACTCGCGGACCGCGGTGCCACGGTGCACCTCGGGCGTCGCGCCGCCGTCGCTGACCTGGCCGGGAGCGACGCGGTGCTGCTGGCCCTCGGCGTCGTCCCGCGACCGCTCGACGTGCCGGGCGCGGAGCTGCCGCACGTCGTCTCCTACGAGCAGGCCCTCCGCGAGGGCGTGCCGGCGGGGACCGTCGCGATCGTCGGCGGCGGCGGGATCGGCGTGGACACGGCGGCGTTCCTCGTCGAGTCGCCCGACGAGGTCGTCCGCGCCGCGGAGTTCGCCGAGCGCTGGGACGTCGACGTCGCCCGGGACGTCCTCGGCGACGTACCGCAGCGGCTGCCCGCGGCCGACCGGGTCACGCGGCCCGGCCCCGAGGTCACCGTGCTCCGGCGCGCCGGCAAGATCGGCCAGGGGATCGGCATCACCTCCCGCTGGGTGGCCGTCGGGCGCCTGCGGGACGCGGGTGTGCACCTCGTCGCCGGGGTCCGCGCGTACCTGCGGATCGAACCGGGCACGCTGTGGATCCTCGACGAGGCGGGCGTCGAGCGCGCCGTCCCGGCCGACCACGTCGTGGTGTGCGCCGGACAGGAACGCGCCCTCGGGGCGGAGGAGACCGGACCCGACGGGCTGGTGGCGGGCCTCCGGGCTGCCGGCGTGCCGGTCGCCGTCGTCGGCGGGGCCCGCGACGCCAGCGGGGTCGACGCGGTCCGGGCGACGAGCGAGGCGCTCGAGGCGGTCCGGCGGCTCGCGCCCTGACGTCCCCGGCGGGTCGCGGCTCGCTTCTCGCGCGGAAACCTGCAAGAATGAACGGTCGAATCGCGTCTGCTCGACCCTCTATCCAGCAGGTCGCGACTTCCCTCGAGCTTCCACCGCGCGTGCCCCCACGCCCGCGGTTCCGGTTCAACCACAACATCACGCAACAGGAGTAATTGTGGCTGTCAAGATCCGTCTCAAGCGCCTCGGCAAGATCCGTGCGCCCTACTACCGCATCGTCGTCGCCGACTCGCGCACCAAGCGCGACGGTCGTGTGATCGAGGAGATCGGTCAGTACCACCCGACCGAGGAGCCCTCGGTCATCAAGATCGAGTCCGAGCGTGCGCTCTACTGGCTCGGCGTCGGCGCACAGCCGACCGAGCAGGTCGCGGCGCTCCTCAAGCTCACCGGCGACTGGGGCAAGTTCAAGGGCGAGGGCAACACCGAGTCCACCGTCAAGGTCGCCGAGCCGAAGCAGGCCTTCGTCGCGGACACCGCCAAGAAGGCCGTCCTCAAGCCGAAGTCGGAGAAGACGGCACCCGCCGCCGCTCCGGCCGACGACGCCGCCGAGACGACCGAGGCCTGATTCCTTGCTCGAATCCGCGCTGACGCACCTCGTCAAGGGGATCGTCGATCACCCGGACGACGTGCGCGTCGCCAGCTCCACCTCCGCGCGGGGCGAGGTCCTCGAGGTGCGTGTGCACCCCGAGGACCTCGGCCGCGTGATCGGTCGTGCCGGTCGCACCGCGAAGGCGCTCCGCACCCTCGTCTCGGCGCTGGCCGACGGCAAGCGGGTGCGCGTCGACGTGGTCGACTCCGATTCCTAGGGAGACGACCATTCCCAGCGAGACGACCCAGCTCCGGGTGGGGCGGATCACGAAGGCGCACGGGCTCAAGGGCGGCATCAAGCTCGAGCTCTACACCGACGACCCGGACCGTCGGTTCACCCCCGGAGCGGTCTTCACGCTCCAGGTCCCGGCGGAGTCCCCGTGGGCAGGCAAGACCCTCACGCTGGATGAACTCCGTTGGTACAACGGTCACCCGGTCGCCTTCTTCGAGGGCGTCGAGGACCGGACCGGTGCCGAGACGCTCGCCCGCGCGATCCTCTGGATCGAGCAGGACGCCGACTCCGACACCGGTGAGGACGACGCCTGGTACGACCACCAGCTCGTCGGGCTCCGCGTGCTGCGGGACGGCGTCGAGGTCGGCACCGTCGCGCGTGTCGACCACCTGCCCGCCCAGGACCTGCTGGCGATCGACACCCCCGACCGCGGCGAGGTGCTCGTGCCCTTCGTGGCAGCGATCGTCCCGGCGGTCGACATCGCCGCCGGCACCGTCACGGTGACCCCGCCCACCGGTCTGTTCGAGGACCCGGAGGACACGTCCCGTCCCGAGACGGTCTCGTAGGCACCGCGTGCGCATCGACATCGTCACGATCTTCCCGGAGTTCTTCTCCGTGCTCGACGTCTCCCTGCTCGGCAGGGCCCGCCAGGAGAAGCTGCTCGACGTGCACGTGCACGACCTGCGGCACTGGACGACCGACCGGCACCGGACCGTCGACGACACCCCGTACGGCGGCGGCGCCGGCATGGTGATGAAGCCCGAGCCGTGGGCCGAGGCCCTCGCCTCGGTCCTCCGCGAGGACGGCTCCTCCACGCTCGTGGTCCCGACACCGGCCGGCACCCCGTTCCGCCAGTCGATCGCCCGGTCGCTCGCCGAGCACGAGCACCTCGTGTTCGCCTGCGGGCGGTACGAGGGCATCGACGCCCGGGTGTTCGAGTGGGCGTCGACGCGGGCGACCGTGGTCGAGCTCTCACTCGGCGACTACGTCCTGAACGGCGGCGAGGTCGCGGCCATGGCCATGATCGAGGCCGTCGGTCGACTCGTCCCCGGCGTGGTCGGCAACCCGGAGTCGCTCGTCGAGGAGTCCCACGAGGACGGCCTGCTCGAGTACCCCTCGTACACGAAGCCGGCGGTCTGGCGCGACCTCGCGGTCCCGGACGTGCTGCTCAGCGGACACCACGCACGCGTCGCCGCATGGCGGCACGAGCAGCAGGTGGAGCGGACGCGTCGCGTCCGGCCCGACCTGCTGCCCGACGCGTAGGGCGCGGTCCCCGCGACACGACGGACGGGAGGCGCGGTGCCGGCCGGCACCGCGCCTCCCGTCCGTCGTGTGGTGCGTCCGTCGTCCGCCGCGTCTGCCGCGTCCGTCGTGTCCCGCCTCGGTCGCGTCGGTCGCGTCCCTCGCGTCAGCTCGACGCGTCGCGCTGTGCGCGCCGGAGGGTGAGGACCTCCGGTCCGGCCTCGGTGACGGCCACGGTGTGCTCGACGTGCGCGGCCCGGGAGCCGTCGACGCTCCTGAGTGTCCAGCCGTCGGCGTCCTGCACGAGTTCGTCGGTGCCCTGCATGAGCCAGGGCTCGACCGCGACGACGAGGCCCGGGCGGAGCTTCAGGCCGCGACCGGGACGCCCGTCGTTCGGGACGTGCGGGTCGCCGTGCATCGTGCGACCGACGCCGTGGCCGCCGAACTGCGTGTTCACGGCGAAGCCGGCGTCCTTCGCGACCCGGCCGATCGCGTACGAGACGTCGCCGAGCTTGTTGCCCGGCCGGAACTGGTCGATGCCGGCCGCGAGGGCCTGCTCGACGGTCGCGACGAGCCGCTGGTCCTCGTCGCGCGGCGTGCCGACCTGCACGGTGACGGCGGAGTCGGCGACCCAGCCGTCGACGCTCGCGGCGAAGTCGAGGCTCACGAGGTCCCCGTCCACGAGCACGCGGTCGTGCGGGAGGCCGTGCAGCGCGGCGTCGTTCACCGAGGTGCACAGGTTCTTGCCGAACGGCGAGTTGCCGAACGAGGGGTGGTAGTCGACGTAGCAGCTGACGGCGCCCCGCTCGGCGATCATCCGCGCGGCGACGCGGTCGAGGTCGAGCAGGTTCACGCCGACGTCGACGGTCGTGAGCAGCTCGTCGAGGACGTCGGCCACGAACCGGCCGGCCACGCGCAGGCCGTCCAGCTCGGCGGGGGTGCGGAGTTCGATCATGGTCACCATCCTGCCCTGGTTGGTGCGATCACCGGACCTGTGGCAGGATGGGTGGCTGTGCCCTGGCTGGACTCTGCCACGGGGGAGTCGCCGACACCGGGCACACCACCATCTTTCCGAACATCGATCCGCGGCGACCCGTGTGCGTCCGCAGAGAGTGAACCGCTCATGAGCCAGCTCCTCGACAACGTCGACGCAGCATCGCTGCGTACCGACGTCCCCGACTTCCGCGCGGGGGACACCGTCAAGGTCCACGTCAACATCGTCGAAGGCACGCGTTCGCGTATCCAGGTCTTCCAGGGCGTCGTCATCGGCCGTCAGGGTCACGGCATCGGCGAGACCTTCAAGGTCCGCAAGGTCAGCTTCCAGGTCGGCGTCGAGCGCTGGTTCCCGGTGCACTCGCCGATCATCGACCACATCGAGATCGTCACCCGCGGTGACGTCCGTCGCGCCAAGCTGTACTACCTCCGCGAGCTCCGCGGCAAGGCAGCCCGCCGCAAGATCAAGGAGAAGCGCGACGCCTGATCGCCTTCACAGTGAGGCCCGCGAGCCGGGTACGCTGCGAACCCCTCGTCCATGTACGGTTGTGCATCGGCGGGGGGTTCACCCTTTCCCGCACCCGTTCCCGGGGGTGGGCACCGCATGCTCCTGGTGAGCGTGGTCGAGCGTCCGATCCGGGCGCGGTCGCAACGCTCCACGTGAGCGCGGAGAACGAGAGCAGGAATGACGGACACGACGCAGGAACCGGGGCGCCGCCCGCGATCCGACAAGAAGGCGAACGGGGTCCTGACGTTCCTCCGTGACCTCGTCATCATCTTCCTCGCCGCGCTGCTGGTGTCGTTCCTCGTGAAGACGTTCCTGATCCGGTCGTTCTACATCCCGTCGGCGTCGATGGAGAACACGCTCCAGATCAACGACCGGGTGATCGTCAACGAGCTCGTCCCGGACGCCGTCGCACTGAAGCGCGGCGACGTCGTCGTGTTCAAGGACCCGGGCGGCTGGCTCGCCGGGGCCGACGTGCCGAGTGTCGCGCCGACGACGCAGCCCGCGAAGGCGATCGACTGGTTGCTGACCCAGGTGGGCCTCGGCACCGGCGACAGCGACGACCACCTCATCAAGCGCGTCATCGGGCTGCCCGGCGACAAGGTGTCGTGCTGCAACGACCTCGGTCAGATGTCCGTGAACGGCGTCCCGATCAAGGAGCCGTACCTGAAGCTCCCGCTCGGTGAGACGCGCGCGTCCGGCACCGACTTCTCGGTCACCGTGCCGAAGGGCACCATCTGGGTCATGGGCGACAACCGCTTCGACTCGAAGGACTCCCGCTACAACGGCGACACCCCGTCGAAGGGCTTCGTGCCGTTGTCCGACGTCACCGGGCGCGCCTTCGTGATCTCCTGGCCGACGAGCCGCTGGACGTGGCTGGACGACTACCCCGAGGTCTTCGCCGGCGTGGAGGAGCGCGACCGGTGACCGCCGTCCGGCCGTCGCTCCGGTTCGAGAAGCGGCTGCTCGGGGAAGACCGCGTCACGGTGCTCGGCATGGACGAGGTCGGCCGCGGGGCGATCGCCGGGCCGGTCGCCGTCGGGGTCGCCGCGGTGACGCTCGACGTCGGGCGCGTCCCGCAGGGGCTCGCCGACTCGAAGCTGCTCAGCGCCGCACGTCGCACCGAGCTGGTGCCCGTCGTCCGTCGCTGGGCGCGCACGGCGGTCGGGATGGCACCGGCGGAGGTCGTGGACCGGCAGGGCATCGTGCCCGCGCTCGGACAGGCCGGTGCGGCGGCGATCGCCGACCTCGTCGCCGACGGGCTGTCCCTCGACGGAGCCGTGGTGGTGCTGGACGGGTCGTTCGACTGGCTGACGCGTGCGGTGCCGCCGTCGCTCACCGCCGGCCGGCCGCTCGACGTCGTCGTCCGGGTCAAGGCCGACCGGGACTGCGCCTCCGTCGCCGCGGCGTCCGTCGTCGCGAAGGTCGAGCGGGATGCGCTGATGACCGCCGCGCACGCGGTTGCTCCGCACTACGCGTGGGCGTCGAACAAGGGCTACGGGTCGGCTGCGCACTACGACGGCATCCGTGCCGTCGGGGTGCACGCGCTGCACCGGACCAGCTGGCTCCACCAGGCGTCGGCGGTGGCGCTCGACGGGTTCGAGGAACTCGACGCGGTCGGTCGCTGACCGGGGCCGACGCGCGCGTCCGTGTCGCCGGGGGACCGGGTGCGACGCACGGGTCCGTGTCGCGGGAGGTCCGGGTGCGACGCGCGCGTCCGTGTCGGCGCGGGACCGGGCGCGACGCACGCGTCCGTGTCGCCGGAGGTCCGGGCGCGACGCACGCGTCCGTGTCGCCGTAGAATGGATGCGCGATGGATGACGACGAATTCGACGACTACGACCGTGAGGTCGAACTGGCCCTGTACCGGGAGTACCGCGACGTCGTGTCGCAGTTCCGCTACGTGGTCGAGACCGAGCGGCGTTTCTACCTGGCGAACGAGGTCGACCTCGTCCGCCGTGACACCGAGCACGACTTCTACTTCGAACTGTCGATGAGCGACGTCTGGGTGTGGGACGTCTACCGTTCCGACCGTTTCGTGAAGTCCGTCCGGGTGTTGACGTTCAAGGACGTGAACGTCGAGGAACTCACCTCGCGGGAACTCGAGCTGCCGAAGGAACTCGCGCTCGACGAGTGATCGTCGTTTTCACCGTGCATTCTTTCTGCGTCATCCGGCGGAGTGGTCTGCGCATTCCGGTGACATTCCCGCTAACCTGACGTGGACACCCGTCCCCGCAACCAGGAGCAGACAATGGCACAGAAGGTCACCGTCCAGCTCGTCGACGATCTCGACGATTCGCCCATCACCGACGGACAAGGCCGCACGGTCGAGTTCTCGTTCGACGGTTCGCACTACGAGATCGACCTCTCCGACGACAACGTCGACAAGTTCCGCGAGGCGATCTCCGACTACGTCGCGGCGGCCCGCAAGGTCTCCGGTCGTCGTTCCGGTGGCGCGTCGACGCCGAAGTCCGCTCCCAAGCGTGGCAATTCCGAGGAGCTCGCGAAGATCCGGGAATGGGCGAAGGAGAACGGGTACGAGGTGTCGAGCCGCGGTCGTATCTCGACCCAGGTGCAGGAAGCGTACGCAGCCGCGCACTAGTCGCGAGCGCGTGTGAGCCCCGGGTGACCATCGGTCGCCCGGGGCTTCGTCATTCCTCCACAAGCCCGAGAATTGTCGGCACTGTCCACAGGGCATTCCGGGTGTCCCGCGACTCCGCCCGACGGCGTCATCCTTCCGGCAGGAGGTGGCGACATGGACGGATCGACAGGACGCCGCGGTGCGCTCGGAGCGACGGGCGAGCGGCTCGCAGTGGAGTGGATGGAGGCGAACGGCTTCCGGGTGGTCGACCGCAACTGGCGGTGCCGCACGGGTGAGGTCGACGTGGTGGCCTGGCACGGCGACACCCTCGTCTTCGTCGAGGTGAAGACGCGGGCCGGGACGTCGACGGGGCACCCGTTCGAGGCGATCACCCCGGCCAAGACGGCGCGGCTCCGGCAGCTCGTCGGGCGCTGGTCGGCGGCGCACCCGGAGGTCTCCGCGCCGGCCGTCCGCATCGACGCCGTGGCGGTGCACGTGGACGGTCCACGGCACGGGATCGAGCACGTGGCGGGTCTGCTGTGACCGGGATCGGGCGCGCCTCGGCCGTCGCGCTGCTCGGGGTGAGCGGTCGCCGCATCGAGGTCGAGGCCCACCTCACGAGCCACCTCCCCGGGTTCAGCATCATCGGGCTGCCGGACACGTCCCTCGGCGAGGCACGCGAACGGGTGCGGGCGGCCGCGGCGAACGCCGGGGCGCCGCTGCCGGCGCGGCGGATCACGGTGAACCTGACCCCGGCGGCGATCCCGAAGCGCGGGTCCGGGTTCGACCTGGCCATCGCGATGGCGGTGCTCGCCGGGGCCGGTGTCGCGCCGGACGTGCACGAACGGATCGTCTACATCGGCGAGCTCGGCCTCGACGGTCGGCTGCGGCCCGTCCCCGGGGTCGTGCCGATGTTGCTCGCGGCGCGGGAGTCGGGTGCCGAACGGGTCGTCCTGCCGACGGGGAACCTCGACGAGGCCCGGTTCGTGCGCGGCGTCGCGGTGCACGGGGTCGACTCGCTCCGCGCGGCCGCGATCGCGGCGGGGGCCGCGCTGCCGAGCGTCGAGGTGGATCCCGTCCCGAGCCCGAGCGTCACCACCGAGCAGCTGCCGGTCGCCGAACTGGCGGACGTCGTCGGCAACCCGACCGGCGTCCGCGCCGTGGTGGCCGCTGCCGCGGGTGGCCACCACGCGCTGCTGCTCGGACCACCGGGAGCCGGCAAGACGATGCTCGCGGAGCGCCTGCACGGGATCCTGCCGGACCTCGACGACGAGGCGGCGCTCGAGGTCGCCGCCGTCCGCTCCGTCGCCGGTCACGGAGCGGCGTCGTGGACCACCCGTCCGCCGTGGGAGGCACCGCACCACTCCGCCTCGGCGGTGTCGCTCATCGGCGGGGGGAGCGGCACCGTCCGACCGGGGGCGGTGTCCCGGGCGACCCGTGGCGTGCTCTTCCTGGACGAGGCGCCTGAGTTCCCGCGGGCGGTGCTCGACGCGCTGCGGCAGCCCCTCGAGTCGGGCACGGTCACCGTGCACCGAGCGGTCGGCGCCGCGGAGTTCCCCGCGCGGTGCCAGGTGCTGCTCGCGGCGAACCCCTGCCCGTGCGGCAACGCGGGCCAGGGGACCCTGCCGTGCGAGTGCTCACCGGCGGCCGTGCGGCGCTACCTCGGGCGGATGTCCGGGCCGCTGCTCGACCGGATGGACATCCGCGTCCGGGTGCCCCGCGTGACCACGGCGACGATCCGGAGCGGGGACGGCTCGACGCCGACCACGGCCCGGGCACGCGCGGACGTCGAACGGGCGCGCGCGGTGATGGCCGAGCGGCTGCGGGGGACCGGGTGGTCGCGCAACGCCGAGGTGTCCGGAGGGTGGTTGCGGCAGCCCGGCCACTCGGAACCCGGGGCGACCGCCGTGCTCGACCGGGCGCTCGACCTCGGGACCCTGACGATGCGCGGGTGGGACCGGACGATGCGGCTCGCGTGGACGCTCACCGACCTGCAGGGCGCTGAGCGCCCGTCGGACGTGCACGTCGGCCAGGCCCTGGCGCTCCGGAGCGCCCTGTGAACGGGGCGGGCGGTCTGCTGGACCTCGCCGGGGCCGTGCTCGACGGCGGGCTCGACCAGGTCGACCCCGCCGAGGCGGCGGCGCGTGTGGCGTGGTCGACGCTCGTCGAGCCGGGCGACGGGCTCGCCGGGGGCCTCGTCGCCGGCGTCGGTGCCGGTCGTTCGCTGCTCGCGCTGCGCGCCCGCTGCGAGGCGGGTCCGGGGAACGGGCCGGGCGGCTGCGACGACCTGCTCGCGCTCGCGCTGGACGCGCAGGTCCCCGGGTCGGAGGACCCCGTCGCCTACGCCGATGCCCTGGCGTCCGCGGTCGAGCGATGGGCGCCCCGGGTCGCCGTGCTCGACCCGACCGCCGCGCTCGCGGCCGCTGCCGCCGTCGGCGCCCGGCTGCTGGTGCCCGACTGTCCGGGGTGGCCGGAGCGCGTCGACGACCTCGACGTGCACGCCCCGGTCGTGCTCTGGGCCCGGGGTCGCCCGGAGGTCGTCCGTCCGTCGCTGTCCGTCGTCGGGTCGCGGGCGAACACCGTGGCGGGGGCCGAGGCCGCGGCGGAGATCACCTCCCTCGCCGCCGACGCCGGCTGCTCGGTCGTGAGCGGTGGCGCGTACGGCATCGACGCCGTCGCCCACCGGGTGTCGATCGCCGCCGGTGCACCCACCACCGCGGTGCTCGCGGGCGGCATCGACCAGCTCTACCCCGCCGGCAACGCCGACCTGTTGCGGAACGTCAGCAGGCAGGGCGCCGTGCTCGCGGAGTCGCCGCCGGGGACGCGACCGACGCGCTGG
This sequence comes from Curtobacterium sp. UCD-KPL2560, assembly GCF_001705035.1. Lineage (GTDB taxonomy): Bacteria > Actinomycetota > Actinomycetes > Actinomycetales > Microbacteriaceae > Curtobacterium. The sequence continues at coordinate 21,833 of NZ_MCIG01000023.1, forward strand.
CGGTTCCTGGCGCGGAACCGGCTCATCGCCGCCCTCGGCGACGCGACGGTCGTGGTCGAGGCCGGTGCACGGTCGGGTGCGTTGAACACCGCGCACCACGCCGGGCAGCTCGGACGGCCGGTGTTCGCCGTGCCGGGGGCGTTCTCGTCGTCCGCGTCGGTCGGCTGCCACCGGCTCGTGGCCGACGGGCGGGCACAGCTCGTGGTCCGCCCGGAGGACCCGGTGCGGGCGGTGGTCGAGCCGGCGGTGGGCGGCGGGGCCGTCGGCGGAGGGGCGGTGCACACGCCGGGGCCGCGCGGGCGACCGTCCGGCGACGGTGTGGACGGGGACGGTCGGGCAGCACCGCTCGTCGGTGCGCGGCTCGACGCCGAGGTCCTCCGGGTCCTCGATGCACTCGCGCGGCGCCCCCTGCCGGAGCACGAGGTGGTGGTGCGGAGCGGCATGTCGCCGTCCGAGGTCGCGGACACCCTCGCGCTCGCCGAACTGCAGGGGCTCGCCACGCACACCGCGTCCGGGTGGGTGCGGGCGTGACCGGGCCGCGCGACCTACGCTGGGCACGTGACCGGGACGGCGGACGGGCGGCTCGTGGCCGCGGTGGAGGTGTTCCTGGAGCACGTCCGGAACGCCCGCGGTCTCAGCGAGCAGACGGTCCGCGCCTACGCGAACGACCTCGACCAGCTCGTCGCCTTCGCCCACGAGCGCGGGGCCCGGCAGACCTCGGACGTGACACTCGAGCTCCTGCGGGACTGGTTGTGGGAGGCCGACCAGCGCGGTCTGGCCCGGTCGACCCTCTCCCGGCGGTCCTCGTCGGTGCGCGCCTTCACCCGCTGGGCCAGCGAGTCGGGCGTGGTGCCGACCGACGCCGGTGTGCGGCTCCGCGCCCCGAAGCGCGCGGCGCACCTCCCACGGGTGGTGGGCTCCGACCAGGTGCGGCGGCTCCTCGACGGCCTTGCGGTCCGTGCGGCATCGGACGACCCCGGGGCGCTCCGTGACCTCGCGGTCGTCGAGTTGCTCTACGCGACGGCGATCCGCGTGAGCGAACTGGTCGGCCTCGACCTCGGGGCCGTGGACCGGAGCCGCCTGACGGTCCGGGTGCTCGGCAAGGGCGGTCGCGAGCGGGTGGTGCCCTTCGGGGTGCCCGCGAACGACGCCCTCGAGGCGTGGACCGCCCGGGGTCGTCCCGTCCTGGCCGCGCGGTCCGAGAACGCCGGCGACGCACTGTTCCTCGGCGACCGGGGTGGACGGCTCGGCGTCCGGAGCGTCCACCGGACCGTCGCGCGGATCCTCGCCGACCTGCCCGGGGACGGTCCGAGCGGACCGCACACCTTCCGGCACACGGCGGCGACGCACCTGCTCGACGGGGGAGCGGACCTGCGGGCGGTGCAGGAACTGCTCGGGCACGCGAGCCTCGGTACCACGCAGATCTACACGCACGTGTCGTCAGCGCGTCTGCGGGAGGTCTACCGCACGGCGCACCCGCGAGCCTGACGAACGGCGGGCCAGCGAGTCTGACGAACGGCGCACCAGCCAGCCTGGCGAACACACCAGCGAGCCTGAGCGGCACAGCCCGACCCGCGTCTCCGACTCATCCCGGCCACGCGGACTCCGGCAGGAGCACCGGCCACGCCGCCGCCGGCAGGTAGGGCGTCGGGTCGACGTACCGACCGTCCACCCGTGCCCCGAGGTGCACGCACGACGCCTCGGCTGAGCAGTGCCCCACCGCGACCGTGCCGATCGGATCGCCCCGACGGACCACCTCGCCGCCGGCGACGAGCGGGGTGACCGAGTCGAGCGTCGACACCAGCCCGTCGCCGTGGTCGATCGACACGACCCCTCGGCCGGCCACCTGTCCGGCGAACGAGACCACCCCGTCGGCGACCGCGACCGTCTGCGTCCCGACCGCCGCGTCGACGTCGATGCCCCGGTGGCCCGCGGCGTACTCGTCTGCGGGGGCCTCCCACCCGCGCTCGACGACCCGGCCGCCCGTCGGCCACACCCAGGGCGCCTCCGACCGGGTCCCGGCGTCACCGACGACCCGACCCGCGGCCGGATCCGGGACCGAGGCCGGGACGAGGAGCGAGACCGAGACCGAGACCGGGGTCGGGACCGGGTCCGGGGTCGGGACCGAGACCGCGACAGGGACCGGTGCAGGGACCGCTGCGACCAGTGCGATGACCAGTCCGAGGACCAGTGCGACGGGACCTGACGAACGCATGCCCCGAGCGTCGCAGCGGCGTGCATCACCCCGCACCGACGCGAGCCGACCTGTGGACGGCGGGCCGCGCCTCCAGGCCTGTGGAGGACGGGACACGCGCGTCCTGCCGACCGGCGCACGGCCGGTTGTGCCCCGGGCCCGCTGTGGGGGTACAGTCTGGGTCGCTCCGGAACCACGCAACGCCGCTCGGACGGCGAACCTGCCGACCGCCGGGGCACCGTGCGCCACCCAGCACGGCGGCAAGAACCTGGAGCATCGTGTCGAACACGTCCACCCAGCACGGCGAGGACCGTGCGTTCAAGGGGAAGGTCACCCTGTTCGCCATCGCGGCGGCTGTCGGCGGCTTCCTCTTCGGATTCGACTCCTCCGTCATCAACGGAGCCGTCGACGCGATCAAGGGCGAGTTCGGCCTGACCGAGGCAGCGAGCGGCTTCGCCGTCGCCTCGGCCCTGATCGGCTGTGCCTTCGGCGCCTACTTCGCCGGTCGCCTCGCCGACCGCTGGGGTCGCACGCGCGTCATGTTCTGGGCCGCCGTGCTCTTCTTCGTGTCCTCGATCGGCAGCGCCTTCGCGTTCGCGACGTGGGACCTCGTGGTCTGGCGCCTCGTCGGCGGTCTCGGCATCGGCACCGCCTCGGTCATCGCGCCGGCCTACATCTCCGAGGTCTCCCCGAAGGCCATCCGCGGCCGCCTGGCATCGTTCCAGCAGCTCGCGATCACGCTCGGCATCTTCGCCGCGCTGCTGTCCGACCAGCTGTTCGCCGTCACCGCCGGTGGCGCGTCGGAGCAGGTGCTCGGTCTCGCCGCGTGGCGCTGGATGTTCCTCGTCGGCGTCGTCCCGTCGGTCGTCTACGGCGTCCTGGCCATCACGCTGCCGGAGTCCCCGCGCTTCCTGCTCGCCAAGGGCCGCAAGGAGGACGCCCGTGACGTGATGGGCAAGATCGTCCCGCGCGACACGGTGAACACGAGCCTCGAGGAGATCCAGGACGGCATCGAGAAGGAGGCCAAGGAGAAGAAGGGCTCCATCCGGGGCAACCGCTTCGGCCTGCAGCCGATCGTCTGGGTCGGCATCATCCTCGCCGTCCTGCAGCAGTTCGTCGGCATCAACGTGATCTTCTACTACTCGACGACGCTCTGGCAGGCCGTCGGGTTCAAGGAGGAGGACTCGTTCCTCATCTCGACGATCACCTCGATCGTCAACGTCGCCGTCACCTTCATCGCGATCTTCAGCGTCGACAAGCTCGGCCGCAAGCCGCTGCTCGTCGCCGGTTCCGCGGGCATGTTCGTCTCGCTCACGATGGTCGCGGTCGCGTTCTCGCAGGCCGCGATCGTCGACGGTGCACCGCAGCTGCCCGGCGCGTGGGGCATCATCGCCCTCGTCTTCGCGAACCTGTTCGTCGTGTCGTTCGGTGCGACCTGGGGCCCGCTCATGTGGGTCCTGCTCGGCGAGATGTTCCCGAACCGCATCCGTGCGACGGCGCTCGGCGTCGGCTCGGCCGCGAACTGGATCGCCAACTTCGTGGTCACGATCACGTTCCCGGTGCTCTCCGGCTTCAACCTGACGGTGACCTACGGCATCTACGCGCTCTTCGCGCTCGTGTCCCTGTTCTTCGTGATCGCCAAGATCCCGGAGACGAAGGGTCGCTCGCTCGAGGAGATGGGCATCACGGCCGAGGGCGACACGGTCGACGCCAAGGCCTGACCCACGCCGGTCGCCGGACGGGAGGCCCGGATCACCCACGCCGATCGGCGTGCGTGATCCGGGCCTCCCGTCTGTTAACATGACTCCCGCAGCGCGCTCAGCGCGCTGACTTCGCGCGTCCACTGTGCTCATCCAACGGCACGTCCACCGGCCACCGGTCCCGCTCCCACGAGCGGGCGGCCGTGCGGACAGGGCGCCAGGGGCCCCGACCACCGGTCGGGACCGACAACAACCGCAACCGTGCTCACGGCCCAACAGCCGTGCGCCGAGAACAAGGAGGGACGGCATGGCCGTCGTCACCATCCGCCAGCTGCTCGACAGCGGCGTCCACTTCGGACACCAGACCCGTCGGTGGAACCCGAAGGTGAAGCGCTTCATCCTCGCCGAGCGCTCGGGCATCCACATCATCGACCTGCAGCAGTCGCTGGCCTTCATCGACCGCGCGTACGACTTCGTCAAGGAGACGGTCGCGCACGGTGGCACGATCCTCTTCGTGGGCACCAAGAAGCAGGCCCAGGGCTCCATCGCCGAGCAGGCGACCCGCGTCGGCCAGCCGTACGTCAACCAGCGTTGGCTCGGCGGTCTGCTCACGAACTTCCAGACGGTCTCCAAGCGTCTCGCGCGCATGAAGGAGCTCGAGGAGATCGACTTCGACGACACGACGAAGGGCTTCACCAAGAAGGAGCTCCTCATCAAGAAGCGCGAGCTGGACAAGCTCCACAAGACCCTCGGTGGTATCCGCAACCTCACGCGGACCCCGAGCGCGCTCTGGATCGTCGACACCAAGAAGGAGCACCTCGCCGTCGACGAGGCGCAGAAGCTCGGGATCCCGGTCATCGGCATCCTCGACACCAACTGCGACCCCGACGAGATCACGTACCCGATCCCGGGCAACGACGACGCGATCCGCTCCGTCGGCCTCCTCACCCGCATCGTCGCCGACGCCGCGGCCGAGGGCCTGAAGACCCGCCACAACGGTGGCGACGAAGAAGAGGCCGAGCCCCTCGCCGAGTGGGAGCAGGAGCTCCTCGGTGGCGAGCAGGCCGCTCCGGCAGCCGACGCCGCGCCGGTCGCCGAGACCCCGGTCGAGGAGAACGACGCCGACGCGCAGGTCGCCGCGAAGGAGATCGGCGAGCCGATCGCCGAGGCCGACAAGAACGCCGAAGCCACCCCCGCCGAGTGACATCCGGGGGCGCCGGGCCGGTCGGCTCGGCGCCCCCTCCTTCTCTCTCCACAACTCCAGTCCAGAAAGGACTCCAGCCAATGGCCAACTACAGCCTTGCTGACGTGAAGAAGCTCCGTGAGGACCTCGGGGCCGGCATGATGGACGCCAAGAACGCGCTCGTCGAGGCCGACGGCGACTACGACAAGGCCGTCGAGCTCCTCCGCATCAAGGGCGCGAAGGCCGTCGCCAAGCGCGACGACCGTGCGACCTCCGAGGGCGTCGTCGTGGCGTCGACCGAGGGTGGCGCCGCCACCGTCGTCGAGCTCGCCAGCGAGACCGACTTCGTCGCGAAGAACGAGAAGTTCACCACCCTCGCCGACAAGGTCGTCGCCGCGGTCGCCGCCGCCGGCGCGTCCGACGTCGAGGCCGGCAACGCCGCGCCGCTCGACGGCAAGACGGTCGCCGAGGCGATCGACGAGGCCGCCGCCGCACTGGGCGAGAAGCTCGCGCTCCGCACGGTCACCCGTGTCGAGGGCGACGCCTTCGAGGTCTACCTGCACAAGACCAGCCAGGACCTGCCGCCGCAGATCGCCGTCGTCATCGCCTACTCGGGCTCCGACGCCGCCGAGGCCCGCTCGATCGCGCAGCACGTCGCGTTCGCGAACCCGACGTACCTCACCCGCGACGAGATCCCGGCCGAGGCGATCGAGAAGGAGCGCGCGACCGTCGAGGCGATCACGCGCGAGGAGGGCAAGCCGGAGGCCGCCCTCCCGAAGATCGTCGAGGGTCGCCTCAACGCCTACCGCAAGCAGGTCGCGCTGCTCGAGCAGGACTACGCGAAGGACAACAAGCTGTCCGTCGCGAAGGCCGCCGAGAACGCCGGCATCACCATCCAGGGCTTCGCCCGCGTCAAGGTCGGCGCGTAACGAACCCGTGACGGGGTCAGGAACCGAGAACCGGTTCCTGGCCCCGTTTTCGCGCGCCGAGGGGCGCGCACCCGGCCTGGAGGCGCGACCCGCCTCCGCCGGACCGGCTGCGGCCGGGTAGATTCCCACGAGACATTCGACGAAGGGTGCGCCACATGACGAACGAGAAGACCGGACGCCGCCGGGTCCTGCTGAAGCTGTCGGGGGAGGCCTTCGGAGCCGGGTCGCTCGGGGTGAACCCGGACGTGATCGGCACCATCGCGAAGGAGATCGCCGCGGCCGCCCAGGACGTCGAGGTCGCGATCGTGGTCGGCGGCGGGAACTTCTTCCGCGGTGCCGAGCTGTCGCAGCGCGGGATGGACCGCGGCCGTGCCGACTACATGGGCATGCTCGGGACCGTGATGAACGCCCTCGCGCTGCAGGACTTCCTCGAGCAGGCCGGGGCCGCCACGCGCGTGCAGTCCGCGATCAGCATGACCCAGGTCGCGGAGCCGTACATCCCGCGGCGCGCCGAGCGGCACCTCGAGAAGGGCCGCATCGTCATCTTCGGTGCCGGCGCGGGCCTGCCGTACTTCTCGACCGACACCGTGGCCGCACAGCGCGCGCTCGAGATCGACGCGCACGAGGTGCTCGTCGCGAAGAACGGCGTCGACGGGGTCTACACCGCCGACCCGAAGAAGGACACGAGCGCCGAGAAGCTCGACCACGTGACCTACCAGGACGCCCTGCTGCAGGGGCTGAAGGTCGTCGACGCCACGGCCTTCTCGCTCTGCATGGACAACGGCATGCCGATGCACGTGTTCGGCATGGAGGGCGCCGGCAACGTCGCGGCGGCGATCCGCGGGGAGCGGATCGGCACGGTGGTCAGCAACTGACCCCGGCCGCTGACTAGACTCGACAGCAGTACCGAAGGAGAACCACCGTGATCAGTGATGTCCTGACCGAAGCCACCGAGAAGATGGCGAAGGCCGTCGACGTCGCCAAGGACGACTTCGCGACCGTCCGTACCGGACGCATCAACGCCGCCCTCTTCCAGAAGATCCCGGTCGACTACTACGGCACGCCGACGCCGCTCGCGCAGCTGGCGTCGCTGCAGACGCCCGAGGCCCGCACGCTCATCGTCACGCCGTACGACAAGTCGGCGCTGAAGGAGATCGAGCGCGCGATAGCGACGTTCCCGAACCTCGGCGCGAGCCCGACGAACGACGGCGAGATCGTCCGCGTGACGATCCCGGAGCTCACCCAGGACCGTCGCAAGGAGTTCGTGAAGCTCGTGCGCGGCAAGGGCGAGGACCACAAGGTCGTCATCCGCAACATCCGTCGTCGTGCCAAGGACGACCTCGACGCGCTGAAGGGTGAGATCTCCGACGACGAGATCGCCCGCGGCGACAAGGACCTCGAGTCGCTCACGAAGAAGCACGTCGACCAGATCGACGACGCGCTGAAGAAGAAGGAAGCCGAACTCCTCGAGGTCTGATGCGTCTCCCCGACCCGGGCGGCGACCGCCCCACGCAACCGCGCCCGTCCGCGAAGAAGGGGCTCCGTCAGGACTTCGACGCCCGTGCCCGCGCGGCGCGCGCCGACTTCGAAGCGCAGCTCCGTCAGCGCAAGGCTGAGTTCGGCGCGCGCAACGAGGCACTCACGGCGCGGACCGGGCGGAACCTGCCGGCCGCGATCGCCATCGCCCTGGCGTTCGCGGTCGTCATGCTCGGGTCGCTCCTGCTGTGGAAGCCGTCGTTCATGGTCGTCGCAGCGTTCCTGCTCGGCGTCGCCGTGTACGAACTCGCGAGTGCGATGCGCTTTGCCGGCCGGGACGTCCCGCGCATCCCGAGCGTCGTGGCGGCGGTCGGCATGGTGCCGGCCGCGTTCCTCGGCGGTCAGGTCGCGGCGCTGTTCGCGGTGCTCGGCGGCATCCTGCTCATCGTGGTGTGGCGGCTCGTCGAGGTCGCGGTCGAACGCGAGAAGCCCCCGGCCGGGCACGTCGCGCGGGACCTGACGAACGGGCTGTTCGTCCAGGCGTACATCACGGTGCTCGGCGCCTGCATCGTCCTGCTCTCGGCGCAGCCCCGCGGCGAGCTCTGGGTCATCGCCTTCATCCTCGTCGTCGTGGCCGTCGACACCGGTGCCTACGCGACCGGGCTCAACCTCGGCAAGCACCCGATGGCACCGCGGATCAGCCCGAAGAAGACCTGGGAGGGCTTCGCGGGGTCCGTCGCGGCGAGCATCGTCATGGGCATCCTGGTCGTCTGGCTCATGCTCGGTCTGCCGTGGTGGACCGGCATCGTCCTCGGCGTCCTCATCTCGGGGTCGGCGACGCTGGGGGACCTCACCGAGTCGATGATCAAGCGGGACCTCGGGATCAAGGACATCTCGTCCTTCCTGCCCGGGCACGGGGGACTCCTCGACCGGATCGACAGCATCCTGCCGTCGGCCGCGGTCGCGTACGGGCTGTTCCTCGTCGTCGTGCACTGACGAGCTGCCGCAGGGCCTCGGTCGCGCGCGCACGCGCTCCCCGTGGTCGCGTCGCCGTCGTGCACTGACAGGGTGGCGTGAGGCGCGTCCAGCCAGCCCCATGGTCGAGTGCTGGCAGAATGTCGCCCGTGGCCACCACCTTCCCCACCGCAGACCGGAAAGCCCTCGGGTACGACGTCGACGAGGTCGACCGGTTCCTCGAGGACGCCCGACGCGCGTACACCGCCGCCGACACCGCTCCCGGCATCGAGGCAGCGAAGATCCGCGCGACGGCCTTCTCGATGAAGAAGGGCGGGTACTCGACGGCCCACGTCGACGCCGCCCTCGAACGCCTCGAGGACGCCTTCGCCGCCCGGGAGCGCGAGCGTGAGATCGCCGACGTCGGCAAGAAGGCGTGGTACGCCGAAGCCCGCACCAAGGCCTCGGACGTGGTGGCCCGGCTCGAACGTCCGGACCGACAGCGGTTCGCCCGCACGAGCCCGCTCGGCACCGGCTACCACCCGAAGGACGTCGACGCGTTCGCGCAGCGCCTGGCCGGGTACTTCCGCGACGGCAAGCCGCTGAGCCTCACCGAGGTCCGCTCGGTCGTGTTCCGCCCGAAGCACGGCGGCTACCGCGAAGCGCAGGTCGACGCACTGCTCGACGCCGTCGTCGAGGTCATGCTCGCCGTCCGCTGACGACGCGCTGGCAGGCGGTGCTTCTCATCGCGTGACCATTCCGTTATCCTGGACGGACTCATGGGCAGGCACACGGCAGACCTCAGCGAAGACCGCGGCACCCGCGACCACCTCGACCGTCCGGTCGTCGGTGAGCGCCGCGCGGCACGTGACCGACTCCGCACCTCGGAGCACGCGGTCATCCACACGGCACCGCAGGCCGTGACGGCCTCGATCCCGGCGGCACCCGAGAGCGCACCCGCTCGCAAGGAGCGCACCGCGACCACCGGCTCCGTCCCGCGTACGGTCGTCGACCACCGCGTCGTCGCCCAGCGTCGAGCCACCCCGTCCGCTCGGGTGACCGTGGCACGGACCGCGCCGAAGCGATCGGTCGGGTCGTTCATGCGGTCTCGCGCGACGATCCCGGCGCTGTCCTTCTTCGCGGTCTTCGGGTTCGTCGGCGGCTCGCTCTTCAACCCGATGCAGCCCGACGTCGCCCAGGCCGCGGTCACCGCGCCCGTGCTCGTCAAGGCGCCGGTCGCTCCCCAGCAGTACTCGACGCACGGTACGTACGCCGCGTTCGACGTGTCGCGCGACGAGTACGGCGTCACCGTGCCGGCCCCGAAGGTCGCGGCCCCGCCGGTCGAGGCGACCGACGACGCGACCGACAGCGCCGCGGCGGCGAAGCAGAAGATCACCCCGTCGAACGCCGTCGCACCCGCAGCGGCGACGCCGAACCCGGGCAGCGCGCAGGCCATCGCGCAGCAGCTCGTCGCCGCCCGTGGTTGGGGCTCCGACCAGTACAGCTGCCTCGTCTCGCTCTGGAACAAGGAGTCGGGCTGGCGCGTCAACGCGTACAACCCGAGCGGTGCGTACGGCATCCCGCAGGCGCTCCCCGGCAGCAAGATGGCGTCGGCCGGTGCTGACTGGCAGACGAACCCCGCCACGCAGATCACCTGGGGCCTCAACTACATCTCCGGTGTCTACGGCACGCCTTGCAACGCGTGGGGTCACAGCCAGCGGCTCAACTGGTACTGATCGGTCCCGGGGGTGCCGCGCAGCAACCGACCGCGGCGTCCCCGCGGTGCGGTTCCCGAGTCTGAGGACGAGGTCGGTCTTGACCGCCTGATGTCCGGGTGGAAGCGGACCGAGGTCCGGCGCGGTCGGACCTTCACCGTCCAGCCCGTCTCGGCTGCCTCCGCCCAGAAGGAGTACGTCTGCCCCGGGTGCGGTGGCACCGTCCTGCCCGGGACCGCCCACGTCGTCGTCTGGCGTGCCGACGGCGTGCTCGGCGACGAAGCCGACCTGGCGTCACGCCGTCACTGGCACAACCACTGCTGGAGCATCGCATGAGCACCGAGATCCGGTCCGGGACGGAACTGCCGGCGCATCGCACCGACGTCGAGCTCGTCACGGACGACCACCTCACCCTCGTCGGCGAACTCGCGGAGCCCCTCGGGCGACCCGCCCGTGGGACGCTCGTGACCCTGCACCCGCTGCCGACCGCGCAGGGGTTCATGGACTCGCACGTGCTCAAGAAGGCCGCCGCCCGGTTGCCCGAGCTCGCCGACATCGCGGTGCTCCGGTTCAACTTCCGGTCCGTGACGTCGCCCCGCGGCACCTCCGAGGGCACGTTCGGCGAGGGGGAGTCGGAGGGCTTCGACCTCCGCGCGGCCGTGCACGAGGTCGTCGCCCGGGGGCTGCCGACGCCGTGGCTCGTCGGGTGGTCGTTCGGCACCGAGGTCGCGCTCAAGCACGGGCTCGAACACGTCGCGGCCGGGAACGTCGCCGGAGTGGTCCTGCTCTCGCCGCCGCTGCACCGCACCACCGACGCGGAGCTGGCCCGGTGGGCCTCCGTCGACGTCCCGGTGTTCGCCCTCGTCCCCGAGCACGACGACTTCCTGCAGCCGGACGAGGCGGTGCGCCGGTTCGCCGTCGCACCGAACGTCCGCGTGGTCCCCGTGGCGGGCGCGAAGCACCTGTGGGTGGGGGAGCGGTACGTGCGGACGGTGCTCGACGCCGTCGCCGACCTCGTCGTGCCGGGCAGCGCGCCGCTGCCGACGCACGTCGACGACGACATCGCCCGCTGACGCCCGCACCTGCCTGACGACCGCAGCTGCCCGACGACTCCGCGGACCACGTCGGGACGCGGGCCGGCCTGGAGGCGCGTGGTGCGCCTCCAGGCCGGTCACCGCGCAGCGGCGTCCGTCAGTGGCGCGTCAGCGACCGTCCGCGTCGTGGTCGTGGTCGTGGTCGTCGTCGGTGGCTGCGCCGCCGGTGCCGTCCTGGTCGACCGCGGCCATGAGCCCGGTCGCGTGGGTCAGCACGCCACGCAGGTTCTCGAGGTAGCCCGCCACGGCGTCGCGTTCGGTGCGGATCGCGGCGAGCCGATCCTCGGACTCCGCGACGATCGCGGCGGTGCGCTCCTCGGCGTCGGCCACCATGCGGTGCACCCGTGCCTGCGCGTCGCTGATGATCGTCCGGGCGTGCTCCTGCGCCTCGGCGGTGCTGCTGCGCTCGAGGTCGTCGGCCTCCTGCTGCAGGCGCTCCGCACGCTCCCGCGCCTCGGCGGCGCGGCGGGTGGCCTCGGACAGCTGCAGGTTGGCCTCGTCGAGGTACTTCTGCGTCTCGGCGACCGTCTCGCGGTGCTTCTGCAGGTAGTCCTGCTCGGCGTCGTCGCGTCGGGCGGCGATCTCCGTCTCGAGCGCGGTCGCGGCGTCCTCGCGCTCGCGGGCGATCTCGGCACGCACCTCGTCCCGTTCCTTCGCGAGGACGGCCCGCATCGTGTCGACCTCCTGCTGGAGTGCCGCGCGCTCGGCTTCGAGGTCGGCGAGTTCGGCGCGACGGCGCTCGGCGATCTCGACGTCGACCTCGGTGTGCTCGCGCTCCCGGCGGGCTGCGAGCTCGTCGGCGTGTTCGCGGGCGGCCCGCTCGGTCGCGGCGTCGGCCTCGGCGCGCTCCCGCTCGATCCGTTCGGCGTGCTGCGCGAGCTCGCGCTCGATGCGCTCCGTGGTCTCCTGGACACGCCGGGCGTTCTCGGCCGCGGTCTGCTCCTCGTCGACGCGGAGCTGTGCGCGGGCGGCTGCGAGCTCCTGCTCCAGCGCGGTCCGGGCACCGGCGAGCTCGCGCTCCCACTCGGCCCGGGCGGCCGCGAGTTCCTCGTCGAGGACCCGGCGACGGTCGCCGACCTCGGCGTCGAGCTCGGCGCGGCGACGGGCGATCTCTGACTCGAGCTCGGCGCGGCCGGTCTCGAGCGCCAGGGCGTGCTCGCGCTGCTGCTCGTCGCGCTCACGCTGCCACGCGGCGCGGCCCTCGGTGACCTCGCGCTCGAGTGCGGCGCGGCGATCGGTCTCCTCGCGGTCGAGGTCGTCGGTGCGGCGGGTGTGCTCGGCCTCGAACACGCTGCGGCGGTGCTCGGTCTCGCGGTCGAGCGCGGCGGCGGCGGTCTGTGCGTCGGCGGCGTCCTGCTGCGCTGCCTCGCGGAGCTCGGCGACCTCGTGCTCGACGCGTGCCCGCAGGGCGTTCGTCTCACGGATCGCGACGGAGCGGACCTCGGCCGCCTCGGTCACGGCGGCACCGCGGACGGCTGCTGCCTCGTTTCGGGCGTCCTGGGTCAGCAGTCCGGCCTCGGCGCGGGCGCGCTCGATGGTGTCGGCCGACTCGGCGCGGGCGCGGGTCAGCTCGTCGGTGGCGCGGCTGCGGGCGTCCTCCAGGGTCTCGGAGGCCTCCTGGCGCGCCTCGCGCAGCAGACGGTCGGACTCGGCGCGACTCGCTGCACGGAGTCGCTGCGCGTCGATGTCCGCCTGGCTGATCAGGCGGGTCGACTGCTCCTCGGCGACGCGGAGGGTGGACTCGAGCCGGGTGCCGAGTCCGCTGTACGTGGGCGTGCCCGCCTCGTCCAGCTCGCTCTGCAGGTCGGAGACCCGGGTCTGCAGCAGCCGGATCTCCTTGGCGGCCTCGGCCCGGTCGTTGTTCGACTTGATGAGCTCGCGACGCAGCTCGTTGAGGGCCCGGTCGACGTCGTCGCGGCGGTACCCGCGCAGCTCGGATCCGAACTCGGCCTCGTCGTTCGCCACGTGTCGCTCCTGGGGGTCGGCGGAGGGCCAGCCCTTGGCCCGCGACGATCCTAGCGGCGGTCCGGCGCCCCACCCTGAGTCCTCCACAGGGCCTCGTGCCGCCGTCACGACCCCACGGGGATGCGACTTCCAGCGTGCCTCGCTATCCTGAGGCGCTGATTCGCGCGCCGACATCCCCCACCCCGGCGCGGTAGGGAGAAGATCCGTGCGATTCGTCCTGGCGATCGTCAGTTTCGTCATCGGTCTGCTGCTCGTCGGGCTCGCTGTCGGCCAACGCACCGTCTTCGCGCCACCCGCGTCGCTCGTCGCGCAGTCGACCAGCAAGGCCGAGGTCCCGGTGACGGTGATCCCGGGGTCCACGCTCAACGCGAACCCCGGGTACCAGCGCATCAACGTCTCCGGCTCCGGCGACGTGTTCGCGGCGTACGGCCGGACGAGCGACGTCCAGGCCTGGATCGGCGACGCGAAGCACACCACGCTGCGGTTCGACGCCGAGCAGGACCGGCTCGTCGGCAAGACCACCGGCAGCGCCCGCTCCGTCCCGGACCCGTCGGGCAGCGACCTCTGGTACCAGGAGTGGCAGGGCGCCGGGCAGTTCACCGTCCGGCTCCCGTCCGACGTCTCCGTCGTGATCCTGGGCGACGGGTCCTCGGCGGCACCCACCGACGTGTCCGTGACCTGGCCACGGGACACCGCGACGCCGTCGGTCGGACCGCTCCTCGTGGGCGGCGGCCTGTTCCTGGTCGGCGGGCTCGCCCTGCTCGTCTGGGCGTTCCTGCACCAGCGCCGCGGCCGGGGTCCGCGTCGTCGGAGCGGTGGGTCCCGTCCGCCGCGCGTGCGCGCCTCGCGCCGTGCCGCTGCCGCCGGTGCACAGGTGCCGAGGCCGAGTCGACGCGGACGCCGTCCGTTCCTGGTCGTCCCGATCGTGCTCGTCGGTGCGCTCAGCCTCGCCGGCTGTTCGTCGGACTACTGGCCGCAGGGCGGTGGCGCGGCGACGCCGACCCCGAGCGCCTCGGCGACCGCGGCGACCGCGGCAGCCCCGACCGCGGCGTCGAAGCAGCAGATCTCCCGCATCGTCGAGCGTGTGGCCGACGTCGCCGCGAAGGCCGACGCCGCGAAGGACGCGAGCATGCTCGAGTCGCGGTTCACGGGTGCGGCGCTCGACCTCCGCAAGGCGAACTACGCGATCCGCGCCAAGGACGACAAGGCAGAGGCGCCCCCGGCGATCTCCGCGAAGGAGGTCTGCGTCGCCCTGCCCCAGCAGACCGACACGTGGCCACGCACGGTCTTCACCGTCGTGGCCGAGGACTGCCAGGCGAAGACGGCCCCGCAGGCGCTCACGCTCGTGCAGGCGAGCGCGCGGGACGACTACAAGGTCGCCTACGACGTGTCGCTCGAGGCCGCGGCGCAGATCCCGAGCCTCGCGCCGACGTCGGTCGGGGCTGCCCGGCTCGCCGGCGACACCAAGCTGCTCCGCATCGCGCCGGACGAGATCGCGAAGGCCTACGGCGACGTCCTCGCCAAGGACTCCGAGAGCGACTCCGCGTCGCTGTTCGAGTCGGAGGGCGACGGCCTGCGCTCGACCATCGGCAAGGCGTACAAGGACAAGAAGGCCGAAGGGCTGCCGGACACCGCGAAGATCGAGTACTCGTCCGAGGTCCCCGACGACAGCGCGATCGCGATCGCGACCGACGGAGCCGGTGCGCTCGTGTCCGCCGACCTCGACGAGATCGAGAAGGTCACGCCGACGGCCGCCGGCGCCGAGGTGAACACCCAGGGCGCCGTCCAGGCCCTGTCCGGTGTGAACTCCAGCACGAAGGGCATCAGCGCGACCTACAGCGTGCAGCTGCTCTTCTCCGTGCCCCCCGTGGGCAGTGATGACAAGGTGGTGCTGCTCGGCTTCACGCAGGGCCTGACCGCCGCGAGTGAGGTGCAATGACCAACGTCCCCCCGACCCCGTCCGGTCTCCGCGGAGCCGTCGACCTGTCGTCCCTCGTCGAGCGTGCGCAGCGCCCGGCCCAGAACGCCCCGGGCACGCCGCCCGCGGGCGCCGGGCAGCCCGTCGCGCCGTCGGCTCCGGGCAGCGACTCCGACCAGGGCACGCCGACGGTCCCGTCGCTCGTCCTCGACGTCACCGACCAGACCTTCCAGGACATCGTGGAACTCTCCACGGTCGTCCCGGTCATCGTCGACATCTGGGCCGAGTGGTGCGGGCCGTGCAAGCAGCTCTCCCCGGTCCTCGAGCAGCTGACGGCCGAGTACGACGGTCGCGTCGTGCTCGCCAAGGTCGACGCCGACACGAACCCGCAGCTCGTCCAGGCCTTCCAGGCGCAGTCGATCCCGACCGTGGCCGCCGTCATCGGTGGACGTCCGCTCGGGCTCTTCGTCGGCGCGCTGCCCGAGGCCCAGGTGCGCGACGTCTTCGAGCAGGTCGTCGCGGCGGCCGAGCAGAACGGTGTCACGGGCCGCGTGCGCGTGGACGGCCAGTCCGCCGTCGAGGGCGGAGCCGAGCCGCAGGGCGACGCCGAGCCGGAGCCGCTGCCCCCGCACCACCAGGCCGCGTACGACGCCATCGAGCGTGGTGACTACGCCGCGGCGGTCCAGGAGTACAAGACCGCGATCGCGCAGGACCCGAACGACCAGATGGCCGTGGCCGGCCTCGCGCAGGTGTCGCTGCTCGACCGTCTCGCGGGCCGGTCGGCCGACGAGGTCCGGAGCGCAGCCGCCGCCGGACCGCAGGACGTCGTGGCGCAGCTCGCGGTCGCCGACCTGGACATCAGCGGCGGACACGTCGAGGACGCCTTCGGACGCCTGCTCGACCTGGTGCCGACGGTGTTCGG
Source organism: Curtobacterium sp. UCD-KPL2560 (assembly GCF_001705035.1). GTDB lineage: Bacteria > Actinomycetota > Actinomycetes > Actinomycetales > Microbacteriaceae > Curtobacterium. Next base: position 37,883 of record NZ_MCIG01000023.1, read on the forward strand.
GGCCGAGCGCGAGGCCCTCCGACTCCGGCTCGTCGAGTACTTCGAGCTCGTCGGGGGCGACGACCCCCGGGTCGTCGCCGCACGCCGGCGTCTGGCGAGCGCCCTGTACTGATCGGCCGAGCGCACACACGAGACGCCCCCGGGAACGGGGGCGTCTCGTGTTCCCGGACTCGGCCCGTCGGCGCGCAGTCGCCGGACGCGACCTCCGGTCGGACGGGAGCCGCGGTACCGACCGGCACCGCGCCTCCCGTCCGCCCTCGCCCCACCAGGGGCGACCGACTCAGCCGGCCAGCCGCAACCAGACCGCACCGAGCGGCGGCACCACCAGGTGCGCCGACGCCGGGCGGCCGGCCCAGGGCGTCTCGTCGGCGGTGACCGACCCGAGGTTGCCGACACCCGAGCCGCCGTACTCGACGGCGTCGGTGTTGAGGACCTCGTGCCACTCGCCGGCGCTCGGCAGGCCGAAGCGCCGCTCGACGGGCACGCCCGAGAAGTTCACGAACACGGCGATCCGGTCGTCGCCGTCCTTCCGCAGGAACCCGAGCGTCGAGTGCGGTGCGTCGCCGCCCTCGATCCACTCGAACCCCTCGGGGGAGGAGTCGTGCGTCCACAGCGCCGGGCTGTCCGTGTACACGCGGTTCAGCGCGGCGACGAGGTCCTGGACGCCACGGTGGCCCGGGTCGTCGAGGAGCCACCAGTCGAGCCCGCGCGCCTCGGACCACTCCGACGGCTGGGCGAACTCCTGGCCCATGAACAGCAGCTGCTTGCCCGGGTGCGCCCACATGAACGCGAGGTAGGCGCGCAGGTTCGCGAGCTTCTGCCACTCGTCGCCGGGCATCTTGCCGTAGAGCGAACCCTTGCCGTGCACGACCTCGTCGTGGCTGATCGGCAGGGTGAACTGCTCGCTGAACGCGTAGACGAGCGAGAAGGTGATCTCGTCGTGGTGGTACGCGCGGTGGGCCGGGTCACGCTCGATGTACTGGAGCGAGTCGTGCATCCACCCCATGTTCCACTTCTGCCCGAAGCCGAGGCCGCCGGCGCTCGTCGGCTGGGTGACGCCGGGCCAGGAGGTGCTCTCCTCGGCGATCATCACGATGCCGGGGTAGCGCTTGTAGGCGGTGGCGTTGGTCTCCTGCAGGAACGAGATCGCCTCGAGGTTCTCGCGCCCGCCGTGGATGTTCGGCAGCCAGTCGGTCCGCGAGTAGTCGAGGTAGAGCATCGAGGCCACGGCGTCGACGCGGAGCCCGTCGATGTGGAACTCCTCGAACCAGTACAGGGCGTTCGCCACGAGGAAGTTGCGGACCTGCGGCTGCCCGAAGTCGAACACGTACGTGCCCCAGTCGAGCTGCTCGCCGCGGCGGGGGTCCGGGTGCTCGAACAGTGCGTAGCCGTCGAACTTGGCGAGCGCCCACTCGTCCTTCGGGAAGTGGCCGGGCACCCAGTCCATGATGACGCCGATGCCCGCCGAGTGCAGGCGGTCGATGAGGTAGCGCAGGTCGTCCGGGGTGCCGAACCGTGCGGTCGGGGCGTAGTACCCGGTGACCTGGTAGCCCCACGAGCCACCGAACGGGTGCTCGGCGAGGGGCAGGAACTCGATGTGCGTGAACCCGAGGTGCTGCACGTGCCCGATGAGCTGGTCGGCGACCTCGCGGTACGACAGGCCGGGGCGCCACGAGCCGAGGTGCACCTCGTACACGCTCATCGGTGCGTCGTGGGTCGTCGACTGCGCCCGTCGTTCCATCCACGCGGCGTCGCCCTCGGACCACGTGTAGTCGGACGCGGTGATGACCGACGCGGTGAGCGGCGGGACCTCGGTGCGGCGGGCGAACGGGTCGGCGCGCTCGACCCAGCCGGAGTCGGTGAGGATCTGGAACTTGTAGCGCTGCCCGACGAGCGCGCCCGGCCAGAACAGCTCCCAGACGCCGAGGTCGTCCAGGCGGCGCATCGCGGTGGTGCGTCCCTCCCAGCCCTCGAAGTCGCCGATCACCCGGACCGCGGTGGCCCGCGGTGCCCACACCGTGAAGGCGACGCCGTCGACCCCGTCGACGGTGCGGACGTGCGCGCCGAGGTGCTGCCAGAGCTGCTCGTCGCGGCCCTCGCCGAACAGGTGCAGGTCGAGCTCGCCGATGGTCGGCGCGAAACGGTACGCGTCGTCCGTGGTCCACGTCGCGTCGTCGGCGTCGGTGGACTCGTCGAAGTCGTAGTCGGCCTCGACCCGGTAGCGGCCGAGCGTGCCGGCGGTGGCACCCGCCCACATGCCGTCGCCCTCGTGCGTGAGTTCGACGTCGTCGCCGTCCGGCCGGACGATCCGCACGGCCGAGGCCAGGTGGCGGACGACCCGGACGCTCGTGCCGCCGTCGACCGGGTGCGGGCCCAGCACGTCGTGCGGCTGGGACCAGCGACCCTCGGCGACCTGCTGGCGGAGCCAGTCCTCGACCGGCGCCGGGCGCGGCCCGTCCGGCGAGGTGGCGGTCGACGCGGGCGTGCCCGACGGCTGCTGCGGTCCGGTGGTGGCGGACCCGCTCGACGCGGGGTCGGGCGTGGGCGCACTCGCCGGCGCGCTCGCCCGGCCGCCGAGGGTCGCGGACTCGGCGACGCCACGGTCGGGGCGCTCACCGGGGGCTGACGGGGCGCCCGGCAGGTCCTCACCGGGGGCGGAGACGCGCGGCTCGTACC
>NZ_MCIG01000024.1 GCF_001705035.1 Curtobacterium sp. UCD-KPL2560
CGCCGCGGGTCGCCCGCGGCGCCGCCCGCCCGCCGCACCGACTCCCTCGGAGCACCACGAGCGCCCCTCCGGTAGACGTGGTGCATGACTGACGAGCGACACGACGACGGCCAGGGTCCCGACGACGCACACGTGGTGCCGGAGGGGGTGTCCGAGGCGACCGTCGAGGCCCTCGGCACGCTGTCGGCAGCCGTCGAGGTGCTCGAGCACGCCCGCGGCCTGCTCTACGGGTTCCACCGCCTGACCGGGACGGCGGACCTCAACCTGGGCGACGCCGTCGAGCAGCTCCGGAAGGCCGGGCACACCGAGCTGGCCGAGCGGATCGACACCGAGCTGGTGGGGCGGAACGTGATCGACGGGCGCTGGACGTTCCAGATCGTCGAGGACTACGACGACAACTACTACGCCCTCGCCAAGGAGCTCGAGAAGACCGCTCGCGACGAGCTCGTCGGCGGGAAGCGCCACCTGTACGAGGCGAGCATGAAGGAGGACCGGCGCACCGACGGCCGACGCCGCCACGAGGCCAAGCCGGCCGACCTGCGCGACTGAACCCGCGCCTCCAGACCGCCCCGGCGGGAACCGCACCGTCCCACCGGACGCAGAACGGGCGGTCCCCCGCAGCGACACAGCGCTGCGGGGGACCGCCCGTCCGGTAGCCGGCGGGGTCCGAGCCTCAGCCCACCCCGAGCAGCGCCTCGAGCGGCCCCCGCGCGAAGTACAGCAGGAAGCCCGCGGCGACCACGTACAGCAGCCACGAGACCTCGCGGCCGCGGCCGGACAGCAGCTTGATGAGCACCCAGCTGATGAAGCCGGCACCGATGCCGTTCGCGATCGAGTACGTCAGCGGCATCACGACGATCGTCAGGAACGCCGGCAGCGCAGCACCGAAGTCCGTCCACTCGATGTCCTTGACCTGCGCCACCATGAGCGCGCCGACGACGACGAGCCCGGCGGCCGCGACCTCGAGCGGGACGACCTGGGTCAGCGGCGTGAGGAACATCGACGCCAGGAACAGCAGGCCCGTGACGACCGAGGCCATGCCGGTGCGGGCGCCCTCGCCGATGCCCGATGCGGAGTCGATGAACACCGTGTTCGAGGACACCGAGGCACCACCACCGGCGACCGCGCCGACGCCCTCGACGACGAGCGCCGACTTCAGGCGGGGGAAGGTGCCGTCCGGGTGCGCGACGCCGGCGGCCTTCGCCAGGCCGGTCATCGTGCCCATGGCGTCGAAGAAGTTCGTGAAGACGAGCGTGAAGACGAGCATCGACGCGGCGACCGGGCCGATGCGGGTGAAGGCGCCGAAGACGTCCGCGTGGCCGACGAGCGACAGGTCGGGCAGGGCGAACAGCGCGTTCGGCAGGCCTGGGGCGTTGAGGTTCCAGCCGGTCGGCGAGCTCACCGAGGTCGGCACCTGGAAGATCGCCTGCAGGATGATCGCGACGATCGTGGTGCCGACGATGCCGATGAGCAGCGCCCCCTTGACCTTGCGGGCCATGAGCGTGCCGATGACGACCAGGCCGATCAGGAACACGATGGTCGGCAGCGCGGCGACGGAGCCGTCCTCACCGAGCTGGAGCGGCGGCGACGCGTTCTTCGTGGTGCGCACGAAGCCGGAGTCGACGAGTCCGATGAACGCGATGAACAGGCCGATGCCGACGGTGATCGCGGCCTTGAGCTGCGCGGGCACGGCCGTGAAGATCATCGTCCGGATGCCGGTCAACGCCAGGATGACGATCACGACGCCGTTGATGACGACGAGGCCCATCGCCTCGGCCCACGTCACCTGGTGAACGACGCTCACGGCGAGGAACGAGTTGATCCCGAGCCCCGCGGCGATGCCGAACGGCAGGTTCGCGACGAGGCCCATGGCGATCGTCATGACACCGGCGACGAGGCCGGTGGCAGCGGCGACCTGCGCGTTCTGCAGCCAGCCGCCGAGGACGTCCTGCGGCGCCTGGTCCTGGCTGAACCCACCGAGGATGAGCGGGTTGAGGATGACGATGTACGCCATCGTCACGAAGGAGACGAGGCCACCACGGACCTCGCGGGGGATGCTCGACCCGCGCTGCGTGATCGAGAAGTAGCGGTCGAGGCCGGATGCGAAGCGGTTCCGGGGCGGGGTGTCGGTCTGCTGGGCGCTCACCGGGAGAGTTTACAGAACCCTGGGAGCGCGGCGCGTCGCGCTGGTCGGTGGTCACCACGACCGGCTGGGAGGCGCGGCTCGCCTCGACGGGGTACGGCACCTCGGGTGCCGGGTCGCGTTCTGCGGCCAGGCACGGTGTTGGATGAACGGGTGAACGAACGTCTGGACCGCGCGCGCATCGAAGCCGCCGTGCGTGAGCTCCTCCTCGCCGTCGGTGACGACCCCGACCGCCCCGAGCTCGAGCGGACGCCGGCCCGCGTCGCCGACTCCTACGCCGAGTTCTTCGCCGGCATCGGGGTGGACGCCACCGCGATCGCCCGCTCCGGCGCCGTGCACTCCGAGGACGGCGAGCGCGGTCGGCTCGTGGTCGTCCGGGAGGTGCGGTTCCGCTCGATGTGCGAGCACCACCTGCTGCCCTTCATCGGGGTCGCGCACCTGGCGTACGCGCCGGGTGAGCAGCTCATCGGCCTCGGGACGCTGTCCCGGGTGCTCGACACCGTCGCCTCGCGTCCGCAGCTGCAGGAGCGCCTCGGCGAGCAGGTCGCGGCCGCCGTCGCCGAGGGCCTCGACGCCGAGGGGGTGCTCGTCGTGCTCGACGCCCGGCACCAGTGCGTCACGGCGCGTGGCGAACGGCAGTCGGGCTCGTCGACCGTGACCGTCGCGGCGACCGGCAGCCTGGCCGACGCCGCGGGACGTGCCGAGGCGATCGCACTGATCGGTGCCGGAGCCGGCGCCGGGACCGACCACGAGGCGGACGCATGACGCACGAGCAGCCGACCACGGGCCTCCGTCCCGGGTCCACCGCACCCGGCTGGGTGGTGCCCGACCTGCGCGGCCCGGTCCGGACCATCGGCCGGCGCACCTTCGACTTCGACCACCGCGTCGCCGTGATGGCCATCGTGAACCGCACCCCGGACTCGTTCCACGACAAGGGTGCGACCTTCGCGCTCGACCGGGCCGTCGAGGCCGCCGTGCGCGCCGCCGAGCAGGGCGCGGACTGGGTCGACATCGGCGGCGTGAAGTTCGCCCCCGGCCCCGAGCTCTCCGCCGAGGACGAGATCGACCGCGTGCTGCCCGTCGTGTCCCAGCTCGCACAGCAGTCCGACGTCGTGATCTCGGTCGACACCTTCCGCCCCGAGGTCGCCGCCGCGACGATCGCAGCGGGCGCCAGCGTCGTCAACGACACGACCGGCCTGTCCGACCCCCGGATGGCGGCCGTCGTCGCGGACTCCGACGCGACGATCGTCATCACGCACTCGACCGCCCCACCGCGGCAGCAGCTGCCGGAGCCGCCGCGCTACGCCGACATCGGCCGCGAGGTCGTCGACTTCCTGCGCGAGCGGGTCGACCGGGCGCTCGCCGCGGGCATCCCCGAGTCGCGGATCATCGTCGACCCGGGGCACGACCTCAACAAGAACACGGTGCACACGCTCGAGCTGACCCGACGTCTGCCCGAGGTCGTCGCGCTCGGCTACCCGGTGCTCGCGGCGGTGTCGAACAAGGACTTCGTGGGGGAGTCGCTCGGGCGTCCCCGCGGCGAGCGGTTGTCCGGGTCCCTGGCCGCCGCGACCGTGAGCGCGATGCTCGGTGCGCGGATCGTCCGGATGCACGACGTCGTCGAGAGCGTCGACGCCATGCGCATGGTCGAGGCGGTCCTCGGCTGGCGCGAACCCGTGGAAGCGAGGCACAACACGTGAGCGACCTGCCCCCCGCCCTGCCGGCGTCGATCGCCGACCTGTCGGACGACGAGCTGCTCGCCCGCTACACCGCCGACGTGCCGGACGGGCCCTGGCTGCGGGTGAACTTCGTGGCCACGCTCGACGGATCGGCGTCCGCCTCGGGCCGCACGGCCGCGCTCGGCGGCGACGACGACCTGCGCGTGTTCGACCTGCTCCGCCGGGTGGCCGACGTGGTGCTCGTCGCCGCCGGGACCGTGCGCGACGAGGAGTACGGCCCGATGGTGCTGCACGACGCCGACGTCGCGTGGCGCCGGGCCCACGGGATGCCCGACCACCCGGTGTTCGCGATCGTGACGAACTCGGGGTCGGTGGACGCGTCCTCGCGGGTGTTCACCGAGGCGCCCGTGCGGCCGCTCGTGCTGACGTCCGGGATCGGCGCCGCGTCGTCCTCCGGGCGTGCGCTGGCCGACGTGGCGGACGTCGTGGAGTGCGGCGACACGGCCGTCGACGTGGGTGCGCTGCGTGCCGCCCTCGCGGAGCGGGGGCTCGACCGGGTCCACTGCGAGGGCGGGCCGTCGTTCCTCGGGGCGCTCGTCGCGGCGGACGCGGTGGACGAGCTGACGCTGACGATCGACCCGTCGCTCGAGGGCGGCGCGGGACCGCGGATCGCGACCGGCTCGTCACCCGAGCTGCGGCGGATGCGTCCGGCGCACGTGCTGCTCGGCGACGGCGGGGTGCTGCTGACGCGGTGGGTGCGGGCGCGCTAGTCGGCTGCTCGCCCGCTGGCCTGACCGCCGGGCGCGGCGACTCTGCCGACCGCGGTGTCGACCCGGCTAGGGTCGGTCGTGTGATCGACGTCGTGGTGTCCGGGGTCCTGTTCGACATGGACGGGACGCTCGTCGACTCGACCACCGTGGTCGAGGCGGCCTGGACCCGGTTCGGCGAGCGGCACGGCCTCGACCCGGTCGAGATCCTCGGGTTCTCCCACGGCCGCCAGACGATCGACACCGTCCAGCGCTTCCTGCCCGACCTGCCGCCGGCCCAGCAGCGGGCGATCGTCGACACGATGATCGCCGCGGAGATCGACTACACCGAGGGCATCGTCGAGGTCCCCGGGGCCGCAGGGTTCGTGCAGCGCCTGCTCGACGCCGGCGTGCCCGTGGCCCTCGTGACGAGTGCCCCGCGGGAGCTCGCCGTGAAGCGCATGGTCGCCGCCGGGGTTCCGGTGCCGGAGGCCCTCGTGCCGTCCGAGGACGCCGAGCGCAGCAAGCCGCACCCCGAGGGGTACCTCCGCGGGGCCGCCCTGCTCGGGGTGTCCGCCGAGCAGTGCCTGGCGTTCGAGGACGCCCCCGCCGGTGTCGAGGCCGCGCTGGCCTCCGGGGCCACGACCGTCGTCGTCGGCACCCTCACCGCCCCGGTCACCGAGGGACTGCCGCGCATCACGGGGTACGACGGGCTCACCGTCACGCCCGAGGGGGCCGGTTTCCGCGTCCGCGACTGAGCCTCATCGTGCTCGTCGAGACGCCTTCTCCGGGAAGGATTCGCCCGGGCCGTACTTCACCGAAGGGCCTCGTTTCTGCTCGCTCACCCGGACGAGGATCCGTTGGTCGACGAGGTCGCGCAGCACATCGCGAGCCGCGTACACATCCACGTCGAAGAGTCGCTGAACCGTGGCGTTGTTGACCGTTCCGTACTCGCGGACATGGTCCGTGACCTTCCGGGCACGGTCGGTGTCGGAGCGCGCCTGGTACGTGATCGCCGGGCCGAGGGCTGCTATCGAAGAACCTCGGAAGCGATAGGTCGGCTTCCGAGCGTTCTTGGTGCCAGCCGTTGGCTCGAGGAACCCTTCCTCGTCGTTGGCGATCCTCGTCAACAGGTTCTGAGCGGCTTCTTCGGGTCGCTGGACCACCGTCGCCAGCTTGGCGGCAGTGATGGTCTTGTTGGTCGTCAGGTACGAGACGAGAAGAAGGACGTCGGTGTCGTTCTGGTCGCGGTCGGGCAGCTCAGAGACGAACTTCGTGATCCGAGTGTTCGGCGGGCCTCCCGCGAGCTGGACGATCGTCTCAGGCCGCTCGCCCGTCCGGACGCCGACCGTGGGGGCCGACCTCCCGTTCCTGATCATCTCGCGGAACATGCGATCGACGCCCTGGCCCCACCGCTCTGCGAGCCCCAGCGAGCGGAGAGCATCCGCGAGGGCAGGGAACCGGGACTTCGGCGGATGGGTGAGGATGTTCTCGGGTGAGATCCCCGGAACGAGCGTTCCGGGCGACATGATCGTCAGGGCTTCGGGCGAGTGCTCCACTTGGATGGGCTGATGGTCGCGGTGATCCCCGTGCATGACGGCGTTGGTCAGCGCCTCGCGAACCGCAGTCAACGGGTAGTCCTCGATCTGGACCTGTTGGCCGGACCGGAGGTTCACCGGGGTCGTACCGATCCTGGCCTCGAGCAGGGCGACGAGCTCAGCGTAAGCAGTCAGCAACGGGCCGTTCCAACGGCGGCCGAGGTCTGTTTCGCCTCCTGCAGAGATGCGGTGCTGGTACGACAGGACCTCGCGACCGTCTCGGGGGGCACTCAGGAGGATCGCGCCAGCTCGGTTGAGGATGCCGGGGCTGTGGACGAGACCGAGAGCGGCGAGCAGGTCCTCGGTCCCAGATCCGGCCAGTGTGCTCAGTGCTGTGCTGGAGGAACGACGGACGTACGACCGGAGCAGGGACAGAGCATCTCCGTCGATGTCCGCGAGCGGTCGCAAGGAGGAAGCGGCGCTCCAGTCCCCACCACGTCTCTCGTCGTCGAGGCGGCTCACGTCGGCAGTGCTCATCGGCTCGCAGCGGTCCCCGACGCGCTTCGTCGGCATCTTCTGTCGGGAGGAGTAGACCTCGAGTCCCTCTCGAACCTCGATCACCAGCAACGTCACGCCGTGATGGGTCAGCGGCTGCACCGACACGTCGAGGGACGGGCGCGTCACGTCGTAGATCCGTCGACGGAGGTACGTGGGGTCGAGGTCGGTTCCGATGAACGCGGCGGGCCCCTTGACGTCGTCTGCGACTCCCAGGACGATCGTCCCTCCGGTCGCGTTCGCGAAGCATGCCGCAGCATCCGCCATGTCGTGCGCGGTGTCCTGCTTGGACTTCTGTTCGCGTTTGAAGTCGAGGGTCTCGTTCTCGAGCTCGTTCGCCGTGGCCTGCGCGTCGTGGATCTGAGCGAGCAGCGATTCGACGTGGACCATGGAGTTTGAGCATCCTTTGGGTCGATTGAGATTTTCTGAGCAGCCCCAAACTAGCCTCAAACTGGAACAGGCGACAGTGCATCACGGGGTACGACGGGCTCACCGTCACGCCCGAGGGGGCCGGTTTCCGCGTCCGCGGCTGAGCGTCGGCTCCGGACTGCGAACGCGTCCAGGGCGCGCCGACGACCGTGGAGCCCGCGGCCGGGACCACGGCCGCGAGCGTGGCCGGGGCGAGCCCGGCGCGCGGTAGCTGTCGGAACCCCCGGCAGGCGTGTGCGGCCGGGAGCTCGGCCGCGGAAGGAGCGACCATGGCATCCCTCGACGGCAAGAAGATCCTCGTCATCGCGACGAACTACGGCGTGGAGCAGGACGAGATCGTCGTCCCCACCGACCAGCTGCGCGAGCGCGGCGCGGACGTGACCGTCGCGGCGCAGGAGTCCGGCTCGATCGAGACCCTCGTCGGCGACAAGGACCCGGGGAAGTCGGTCTCCGTCGACACCACCATCGGGAGTGTCAGCGGCGCGGGCGACTACGACGCGCTGGTCGTCCCCGGCGGCACGATCAATGCCGACACCATCCGACAGGACGCCGACGCGGTCGCGCTCGTCAAGGCGTTCGCCGAGGCGGGCAAGCCCGTCGCCGCGATCTGCCACGGCCCGTGGACCCTCATCGAGGCCGGCGTCGTCTCGGGGAAGACGATCACCTCGTTCCCGTCGCTGCAGACCGACGTGCGGAACGCCGGCGCCGAGTGGGTGGACCGTGAGGTGCAGGTCGACGGCGGCCTCATCACCTCGCGCAACCCCGACGACCTGCCGGCGTTCGTCGACGCGATCGAGCAGGCCCTCACCGCCTGACCCGGCGCCGCGACCAGGCCCGCACCGCCTGACCCCGCGTCGCTGCCCGTCGCGGCCGGTCGTGCTCACCCGAGCGCGACCGGCCGCGCCGTCCGCAGCACCGCCGGGCCGAGCAGCAGCACGCCGTCCGACCCCGGGTCGCAGCGGACGCCCCCGTGTCCGCGCATCGCCCGGAACGCTCCCGGAGCCACCTCGTGGTCCATCCACGCGCACGGGTTCGCCGCACGGTACCCGCGGAACAGCACCGGGTCCTCGCCGGGGCTCTGCAGCGAGAACGGCTCCCCACGGAGTGCCTCGACGTCGGCGCCGCGGAGGAACACGTTCCGCCGGGTCGCCGCCGGGTCGACCGGGGCGCCGACCGCGCGGGCGACCTCCTCGAGGCCCTCGAGCCCGACGACCGTGACCGACGCGTGCACGTGCGCCCGCGCGGCGAAGTACCGGTCGCCCACGATGCCGAGGCCCGCGCGCAGCACCACCCGGTCCACCAGCTCCGGTCCGTCGGCGGGCAGCGCACCGTCCGCCGGGCGCCCCGCGTACCGGTGCCGGGGCGACACGAGCAGCTGTGCGACCTCGACGTCGGTCGTGCACGGCAGGTCGCCGGGGCCGGCCGCGTCGTCCACGTTCGTCACTCGCCCACGCTAGCCGCGCCTCCCGTCCGTCCCCCGGCGACCGCCCCAGGATGCGCGCCGACGGCCCGCGCCCACCCTCGCTGCCGTGTCCGATTCCCGCCAGAGGACGTCGGTGGCCCGTGTCAGGCTGACCGCATGAGCACCACGACGGACGCCACGCACGCCGAGCGGTACCGTGCCGTCGCCGCGCGCGACGCCCGCTTCGACGGTCAGTTCGTCACGGCCGTGCACTCGACCGGCATCTACTGCCGGCCGAGCTGCCCCGCCCGCACTCCGCGCGAGACCGGCGTCACGTTCTACCGCACGAGCGCCGCCGCGCACCTCGCCGGCTTCCGCGCCTGCAAGCGCTGCCTCCCCGAGGCGACCCCCGGCAGCCCGGAGTGGGACCTGCGCGAGGACGTCGCCGGCCGGGCCATGCGCCTGGTCCTCGACGGCGTCGTCGAACGGGAGGGCGTCCCGGGTCTCGCGGCACGCGTCGGCTACTCCGAACGGCAGCTCGGTCGGATCATGACCGCGGAGCTCGGCGCCGGACCGAAGGCGCTCAGCCGGGCGCACCGGGCGCAGACCGCGCGGACGCTCCTCACCTCGTCCGACCTCCCGGTCGCCGACGTCGCCTTCGCGGCCGGGTTCGCGAGCGTGCGGCAGTTCAACGACACCGTGCGCGAGGTCTTCGCCGTCACGCCGACCGCCCTGCGGGCCGGACGGGTCCTGCAGCCCGCGACGGACGGCTGGCTGCACGTGCACCTGCCCGCACGTGCGCCGTTCGACGTGCAGGGCCTGCTCGACTGGCACGCGCTGCACGCCCTGCCCGGGCTGGAGCAGGTGGACCGCGACGCCGCGGGGCGGGTCACCGCCTACGGACGGCTGGTGGCACTGCAGGGAGGCCCGGCCCGCTTCACCGCCTCCGCTGCGGTCCCCGACGGGGCCGGGTCGCGCGCGGGGCGCACCGGGGTCGCCCTCCGTGTGCGGCTCACCACCCTGTCCGACCTGCCGACGCTCGTGGCGCGGGTGCGGTCGCTGTTCGACCTCGACGCCGACCCGCTGGCCGTCGACGCGGTGCTCGCCACCCTCCCGGAGCTGGCCGCAGCCGTCGACCGGGTGCCCGGGATCCGACTGCCCGGGCACGTCGACGCGCACGAGGTGCTCTTCCGCACCCTGATCGGCCAGCAGGTGTCGGTCGCGGCCGCCCGGACGGCGCAGACCCGGCTCGTCGCGGCCCTCGGCGCCCCGGTCGCCGAGGAGATCCTGCCCGGCGGGCTGCTGTTCCCGGACGCCGCGACGATCGCCGCCCGCGGTCGCGAGGTCCTGCGCGGCCCCACGGCCCGCGTGGAGACGATCCTGCGGGTGGCTGCGGCGCTCGCCGAGGGGTCGCTCGTGGTCGACGCCGGGCAGTCCCTCGACGAGCTGCGGTCCGGGCTCCTCGCGGTGAAGGGCATCGGGCCGTGGACCGCCGACTACGTCGCGCTGCGGGTCCGCCACCACCCGGACGTCTTCCTCCACAGCGACCTCGCGGTGCGGAACGGTGCACAGGAACTCGGGCTGCCCGGTGCGACGCGCGAGCTGTCCCTACGGTCGGAGCAGGTGGCGCCGTGGCGGAGCTACCTGACGATGCACTGCTGGCGACCGATCGTCGACCGCGCGGGTGCCGCCGCCGAGCGGGCCGCGGCGACGGTCGCGGTGCCGACCGGTGCGACCACCACGACCACGACGACGACCCCGCAGGAGGACCCCCGATGAACGACGCGACCATCCAGACGCTGGACACCCCCGACGGCCCCTTCACCGTGCTCGAGGACGCCGACGGGCGCGTCCTCGCCTCCGGGTGGACCGACGACGCCGCGCGCATCGTCGGTCGGCTCGCCGAACGGCACCGTCCCGAGCGCATCACCGACGGCCGGGTCGCCGCTGCCGAGGCGGTCGACGCGTTCTACGCGGGCGAGGTCGAGCACGCGATGCAGGTGCCGGTGCGGCAGGCCGGCACCGAGCTGTTCACCGAGGGGTGGCGGCAGCTCCGGGCGATCCCGGCCGGCACCGTCCTGACCTACACCGAGCTCGCGGCGGCGATGGGCCGACCCGATGCGGTACGCGCCGCGGCCAGCGTCTGCGCGCGGAACGCCCCCGCGCTGTTCGTGCCGTGCCACCGGGTGCTGCGGTCGGACGGCAGCCTCGGCGGGTTCGCGTGGGGGCTCGACGTCAAGCGGTCGCTGCTCGAGCGGGAGTCCGTGGGGGTCGCGGCGCTGGTCTGACCGGGGCGGTGCGGGTGCGGACGGTGCGGTCGGTCTCCCCCTGGACGCGGGTGGTGACGGCACAGCGGGGGCCTGTCATGCTTCGGGGGCACCCGCACGGTCGTCCCGAAGACCCCCGCAGCAGCACCACCGAACGACCACGAGGACACCCTGCACGTCGACCGGCACCTCGACCGCACGGTCGTCTCCCGGGACGGGACGGTCCTCGCCGTCTCGGAGTCCGGTGCCGGACCGACACTGCTCGTCCTCGGCGGGGCGTGGGACCACCACGGGACCCCGGCCCTCGACGCACTCGTCGACACCCTCCGCCACCGCTACCGGGTCGTCACGGTCGACCGCCGCGGGCGCGGCGCGAGCGGCGACACCCTGCCGTGGTCGATCGAGCGCGAGGTCGAGGACGTCGCGGCGGTCGTCGCCTCGGTCGAGGGGCCGGTCGACGCGCTGGGGATGTGCGTCGGTGCCGGACTCCTCGTCCGTGCCCTCGCCGCCGGTGTCCCGATCCGACGTGCCGTGCTCTGGGAACCGCCGTACCGCGCGACCGTCGACCCGCACGCCGACGACGTCCTGTTCGCCGACGCCCTGGACGAGCACGTCGCCGCGGGCCGACGGGCGCAGGCGGTCCGCGCGTTCCTCGGCCAGGTGCTCGGCCTGCCGATGGGGCACGTCACCGCGCTGCGGCTGCGGTCCGGTCTGTGGCGGGCGCTCCTGACCGACGCGCACGTGCTCGCCCGGGACGTCCGGGTGCTCGGCGGCCTGGCCGTCCCCGAGCGGGTGGCCTCCTCGATCGGGGTCCCGGTCCTCGTCGCGGCGGGTGACGCGAGCCCCGACTGGATGCGCGCCGCGGCCGCCGCGCTCGCCGAGGCCGTGCCCGGGTCGCGGCACCTCGTCGTCCACGGGCAGGGCCACGTGCCGGACCCGGCGGTGCTCGCCGACCTGGTCGACCGGTTCGCCGGGGTGGGCGCAGCCGGCTGAGCCTGTGGGCGTCGGTCGTACTCGGCCGTCTGCCGTCTGCCGTCTGCCGTCTGCCGTCGGCCGCTGCCCGCGCCCGATCGCCTCTCGACTGCGAGAGGATGGGACCGTGACTGCTCCCCGCCTCGGCCTGCTGCTCGACGTCGACGGCCCCCTCGCCAGCCCCGTGACCCGGACCATCGCGATCGAGTCGATCGTCGCGGACCTCGTCGCGCTCGCCGCCGAGGGCGTCCCGATCGTCTTCAACACCGGTCGGAGCGACGCCTTCATCCGGCAGGAGGTCGTCGCACCGCTGCTCGCCGGGGGCCTCGCCGCCGGCGGCCGAGTCCACGCCGTGTGCGAGAAGGGCGCCGTCTGGTGCTCGATCGGCCCGCAGTACGAGGGCGGCACGGGCGAGCTGACCGTCGCCGAGGACCTCGCCCTCCCGCGGGACTTCGCCGACGAGATGCGCGAGCTGGTCCGCGACGAGTACGCCGACCTGGTGTTCTTCGACGAGACGAAGCGCGCGATGGTGTCGATCGAGCAGCGCGTCGAGGTGCCGAACGCGACGTACCTCGCCCGCCAGGCCGAGTTCGACGCGAAGGCGATGGCCGCCCTCGAGCGCCGGGGCCTCGGTGTCCGACGGCTCGACGACGTGCGGCCCGACGCGACCGGTGCCGTGCAGTGGCGCGTGGACCCGACGATCATCTCGACCGACGTGGAGTCCGACCGTTCCGGCAAGGACATGGGCGCCGAGCGCTCCCTCGAGCTGCTGGCCGAGGACGGCGAGCTCCCCGTGACCTGGCGGACGATGGGCGACTCCCGCAGCGACTACGCGATGGCGGACTGGCTGCACGCGAACGGCCACGACGTCGCGCACGTCGACGTCCGTCCCGCCGACGGGGTCCCGGAGACGCCGTACCCGGTGCTCACCGCGCCCGACGGGGTCATCCACGACGAGGCCGGCGCCCGCTTCCTCGCCGAGTGGCGCCGCGGCGCCTGAACCGCACGGCCCGCAGCCCGTAGCCGACAGCCGACAGCCGACAGGCCACGGTCGCGGCCCCGGGCGCGGACCGCAGCCCCGCGGGCGGACCGCAGCCCGCGGCGGTGGACCGCCCCGACGGCGGACCGCAGCCCGCCCGCCGAGCCGCACCGCGCCTCCCGTCCGCTGTCCGCCCCGGTACATCACCGTTTGCGTGACGGCCTGGTACACCAGTACCCTCACGGGGTCCACCGCCAGCCGATGACGGGAACCCCCATGGCATCACCGCTCCGCATCAAGTCGATCGAGGCCTCCCTCGCCGACTCCGAGGAGAAGGGTCGCTCGCTCAAGCGGTCCCTCAAGACGTTCGACATCGCCGCGATGGGCATCGCGGTCGCCGTCGGTGCCGGCATCTTCTCGGTCGGCGCGAACGCCGCCGCGAACTTCGCCGGGCCGAGCGTCATCATCTCGTTCCTGCTCGCCGCCGTCACCTGCGGTCTCGCGATCATGTGCTACGCCGAGTTCGCGTCGACGATCCCGGTCGCCGGCTCCGCGTACACCTTCACGTACGCCACGATGGGCGAGCTGCTCGCGTGGATCGTCGGCTGGGACCTCATCCTCGAGACGCTCACCGCCAGCGCCGTGATCGCGAAGTACTGGGGCATCTACCTGAGCACCGCGTTCGGCGTGTTCGGCATCGACGTCCCGGACACCATCCAGCTCGGTCCGATCGGCTTCACCTGGGGCCCGGTCCTGATCGTCGGCGTGTTCACGTTCCTGCTCGCGTTCGGCACGCGGCTGTCGTCGCGGGTGTCCGCGGTGATCACGGTCATCAAGGTCGCGATCGTCGTCTTCGTGATCATCGCCGGCGCGTTCTTCGTCAAGGCGGCGAACTTCGCCCCGTTCGTCCCGCCGGCCGAGCCGACGAAGGGTGCCGAGGGCGGCGTCCTCACGCAGTCGCTCGTGTCCTTCGTGACCGGTGCCGCACCCGCGCAGTACGGCGTGTTCGGGCTGCTCGCCGCGGCGTCGCTCGTCTTCTTCGCGTTCATCGGGTTCGACGTCGTCGCGACGAGCGCCGAGGAGACCGAGAACCCGCAGAAGACCCTGCCGCGCGGCATCTTCATCGGCCTCGGCATCGTCACGCTGCTCTACATCGGCGTGAGCATCGTCATCACCGGCATGGTCTCGTACCAGCGGCTCGCGCAGGAGGACGCCCCCTCGCTCGCCTCGGCCTTCGACATCGTCGGGCTGCCGTGGGCCGCGGGCATCATCGCGATCGGCTCGCTCATCGGCCTGACCACGGTGGTCATGGTGCTGCTCCTCGGGCTCTCGCGCATCGTGTTCTCGATGAGCCGTGACGGTCTGCTCCCGCGCTGGTTCTCGAAGACGAACCCGAAGACGCAGACGCCCGTGCGCGTGCAGGTCGTCGCCGGTGTGATCGTCGCGTTCATCGCCGGGTTCACCGCGGTCGAGCGCCTCGAGGGCATGATCAACATCGGCACGCTGTCGGCCTTCGTGCTCGTGTCGATCGGCATCGTCGTGCTGCGCAAGACCCGGCCGGACGCACCCCGCGCCTTCCGGGTGCCGTGGGTGCCGGTGCTGCCGATCCTCTCGGCGGTGCTGTGCTTCTGGCTCATGCTCAACCTCGAGGTCGAGACGTGGCTGCGCTTCATCGTGTGGCTGGTCATCGGCTTCGCGATCTACTTCGGGTACAGCCGCCGGAACAGCCGGGTGGGCAAGGGCCTGCAGTAGGGGGCGGCCGGGGCGGCCGCGTTCGCCCGGCCTGCCGCGCTCGCCGGGGCGGCCGCGTTCGCCCGGCCTGCCGCGCTCGCGCACAACGGGGAGCACCTCGCACCACGGATCGCCGTGGTGCGAGGTGCTTTCTGTTGTGCGGCAGCACGTCGCGCCACAGCATCGCGCCGCCCTCGGCAGGCCGCTGGGGCTACGCGCCGACGGCCAGGAGCGCGCCGAACGACAGCATCACCACGGCGACGAGGCCGTCGAACACGCGCCACGTCAGCGGACGCGCGAACAGCGGCCGGAGCAGTCGCCCGCCGAACCCGAGGGCGCCGAACCACACGCAGCTCGCGGCGACCGCCC
This sequence comes from Curtobacterium sp. UCD-KPL2560, assembly GCF_001705035.1. Lineage (GTDB taxonomy): Bacteria > Actinomycetota > Actinomycetes > Actinomycetales > Microbacteriaceae > Curtobacterium. The sequence goes on from NZ_MCIG01000024.1 coordinate 14,811, forward strand.
CGACGGTCCACCACCAGCGGTCGTCGACGCCCTGCTGGTTCGCGACGGAGCCGAGGAACACGAGCGTGTCCAGGTACACGTGCGGGTTCGCCCACGTGAACACGAGCATGGTCAGGACGGCGGTCCGCATCGTCGGCACGGCCGTGCGCGTGGTCGCCACGGTCCGGCCGGGAGGCGCGACCTGCGTCCGCCCCGACGGTGCGGTCCCGGTGGTGGTCGCCGCCACCCCTGCGCGCGCCACCGCGGTCTGGCCCGCGGCCGGCTCGGCCCGCACCGCGGCCGGCTCGCCCCGCGCCGCGTCGTGCGCGGCCCGGTCGGCCCGCATCGCGTCGGGCGCGGCCAGGTCAGCCCGCTCCGCGTCGTCCGTGGTCGGGAGATCAGGCGTCCCGTCGTCCGCGACGGGGTCGACCCGCATCGCGTCGCCCGAGGGCCGGAGCGCCCGCCGCGCCGCGAGCACGCCGTACGTGAGCAGGAACGCCGCCCCGAGGAACCGCACCACGACGAGCGCGACCGGGAACCGCTCCACCACGACCCCGACGCCCAGGACCCCCGCGACGATGAGCACGGCGTCCGAGAGTGCACACACCGCCACCGCCGCGACCACGACCCGGAGCGGCGTGCTCACCGCGAGCCGGAGCAGGTACGCGTTCTGCACGCCGATCGCCACGATGAGGGCGAGACCGGTGCCGAGGCCGGCGAGCAGGGGCAGGAGGATGTCCACGCCCTCGACGCTACGAGCGCGAATGAATGCAGTCCAGCTCACGCTCCTGCAGCACCGTAAGCTGCGCTGCATGCTCCGGCTGCACCGCGACCACCTCGAGACCCTGCTCGCCGCCGTCGACCACGGCACGCTCGACGCCGCGGCGCGTGCCCTGTCGATCACGCCGTCCGCGGTGTCGCAGCGCATCAAGGCGATGGAGCAGCAGCTCGGCCGGGTCCTGCTCCAGCGGACCACGCCGGTCGCACCGACCGCCGACGGCGAGGTCGTCCTCCGGCACGCACGGCAGGCCCGACTCCTCGACGACGAGACGGAGCGGGCGCTCGGCGGTGGTGGCACCGACACCGAGGGGGTCCCGTCGATCCCGCTCGCCGTGAACGCGGACACCCTCGCGACGTGGTTCCTCGACGCGCTCGCCCTGGTCCGGGCCGACACCGAGGTCGTGTTCGACCTGCACCGCGCCGACCAGGACCGGACGGCGGAGCTCCTCCGTGCCGGCACCGTCATGGCGGCGGTCACGGCCGAGGCGGACCCGGTGCAGGGCTGTTCCTCGGTCCCGCTCGGCGTCGACCGGTACCGGGCGGTGGCCTCCCCGGCGTTCGTCGCCCGCTACCTCGGGGGTGCGGACACCGAACGCCGCATGACGGCACGGCTCGACCGGGTGCCGCTCGTCGACTACGACCGCGACGACGACCTGCAGCAGGGGTACCTGCGACGGGTGCTCGGCCACGCGCCGCAGGGTCCGCGGCACTTCGTCCCGACCTCGGCGGACTTCGCGCGTGCGGTCGTGCTCGGCTTCGGCTGGGGGCTGCTGCCCGAGGCCCAGTGCACCGCGGGCCTGCGGGACGGCTCGCTCGTGGAGCTGACCCCCGGACGCCGCGCCGACGTCGCCCTGTGGTGGCAGCGGTGGAACCTGGCGTCGCCGCTGCTCGAGCGCGTGACGGACGCCGTGCGCTCGACGGCCCGCGAGCGCCTGCACAAGCCCGCCTGAGCGGTCGGCCCACCGCCACGCTCGACTGCGGCGCGGGTCCTGTTCCCCGGCCGGGTCGGCGCCGGACCGGCGCGAGCCGTCAGGCGGTCGCCCGCCAGCGCAGCCCGTCGACGAGCAGCCCGACGAGGTGCTGGCTCTGTTCGGTCGTGGGCGCTCCGTGGCACAGGTCTGCGACCGCACGGAGGAGCTGGGTGGCGTCGAGGTCGTTGCGGATGGACCCGGCGGCCGACGCGGCGTCGAGGAGCCCGGTCAGCGCGCCGCCGAGGCGATCGATGAAGTAGCGGTGCAGCCCCTCGAACGCCGGGTCGCCCGACTGCAGCGCGGCGGCGAGCCCCCGCTTCGTCGCGACGAACCCCGTGAACCGACGGAGCCACAGCGCGAGCGCCTCGTCCGGTGCGTGCTCCGCGCTGAGCGTCCCGGCGGCGTCCGCGCAGTCCTCGACGGCCTGCCGGAAGACCGCGACGACCAGGTCGGACCGCAACGGGAAGTGCCGGTAGAGCGTGCCCACCCCGACCCCGGCCCGGTCCGCGATCACCTTCGCCGGGGCGTCGACACCGTGTTCGGCGAAGACCTCGCGAGCGGCGTCGACGAGGGCGTCGAGATTGCGGCGGGCGTCGGCGCGCACGGGTCCTCCGATCGGGGGTTGCGTAAACGGAAAGCCGTTCCGTATGCTTCCGGAAGAGCGTTCCACTTCGGGCCACGATAGGGCACCGGAGCTCGGGACGCCACGGACAGGAGGCATCCCGTGCAGTACCGCACCCTCGGCAGGACCGGTGTCCAGGTGAGCCCGCTCGCCCTCGGGGCCATGATGCTCGGCACCGACGGCCGGATCGGCAACGGCGACGAACGGGACTCGATCCGCATCGTCCACCGTGCACTCGACGCCGGCATCAACCTCATCGACACCGCCGACCGCTACTCCCAGGGCGGATCCGAGGTCCTCCTCGGCAAGGCGCTCGCCGGCAGACGCGACGACGTGGTCCTCGCCACCAAGTTCAACGGCCCGATGGGCGACGACCCGAACCGTCGTGGCAACTCCCGTCGCTGGATCACCCGCGCGGTCGAGGACTCGCTCCGCCGCCTGCAGACCGACCACATCGACCTGTACCAGGCGCACCGGCCCGACGACACGGTCGACCTCGAGGAGACGCTGTCCGCCCTCACCGACCTCGTGCGGAGCGGCAAGGTCCGGATGATCGGCAGCTCGGACTTCCCGGCGTCGATGCAGGTCGAGGCGCAGTGGACCTCGGAACGTCGCGGCCTCGAGCGCTTCCGCACCGAACAGCCCACCTACTCGATCCTCAACCGCGGCATCGAGCGCGAGGTCCTGCCGGTCGCCCAGCGGTACGGCATGGGCACGCTCGTCTGGAGCCCGCTCGCGGGTGGGATGCTCACGGGCCGGTTCCGTCGTGGACAGGAGACCGACCTCGCTCGCGTCGGCATGTTCCGCCACGACCAGGACGAGCGGCGGATCGACGCGGTCGAGCAGGTCGTCGCACTCTCCGAGGACACCGGCATCCCGATGACCCACCTCGCCCTGGCGTTCGCGATCGCCCACCCGGGGGTGACCAGCGCCCTCATCGGACCGCGGTCGTCGGAACAGCTCGACGACCTGCTCGCCGCGGCCGACGTGGTCCTGTCCGACGAGGTGCTCGACCGCATCGACGCGATCGTCCCGCCCGGCACCGACGTCCGTCGGCTCGACCAGCAGTACGAGCCGCCGGCGCTCCTCCGGCCGGAACTGCGCCGCCGACCCCTCGGGGAGCGTCCCGCCGCCGTCTGACGCCCGGTGCCCGTGCCGACGCGCACCCAGCGCGCCACCTGCGTCGGGGACGGCGGCATCGGCGGGTGCGAGCGGCGACACTCCGCCGCGCGCACCTGCCGACGCTGCCTCCCCCGGCTGCGGTGGCCCGGGCGGCGTTCGCTTCCCGGACGGTCTGCGGCACCGCACACCCCCGTGCGCCTACCGTCCGGCCCATGAACCTGCGAGCGAAGACCACCACGGCGCTGCTCGGTGCCGCCACCATCGCGCTGCTGCTCACGGCGTGCGACCCCGGCGGCGCGCAGAACATCGACCCGGTCGGCAAGGTCCCGGGCTCCGAGGAGAAGTCGCAGTCGGCGTCGGACTGCGGGGTCGCCTCCAGCGCCGCGGTCGACGCGATCGGCACGGCGGTCGGCCCGCACGACACCACCGAGTTCGCGAACGTGACGAAGGCCGACGGCGGCTGGTACCTCGGCGCATCCATCGTCCCGTCCGACAGCAAGGACGCGAACGACGACGAGGTCACGGTCTGGGCGACCACCGAGGACCCGACGAAGGACGGGTTCGACGGGGAGCTCTACGCGGTGAACTCCGCGGCGAAGGACGCGACCGCCGACGAGAGCCGCTCGGCCTCCCCGGCGCCCGACTCCTTCAGCGAGGACTCCGACGCGGCGAAGCGCGTCGAGAGCTGCGTCGTCGAGGCCGCCGACCGCTGATCCGACCGTCCGCCCGCGACGAGGCGACCGACCTGCCGACGCGACCCGTTCGCCGGGCCGGTGCCGCGCCTCCCGGCCGTGCCCGCGCCGTCCCGGGACGCGATCCTCAGGTCTGGCAGCGCGGGCACCAGTAGGTGTCCCGCAGCGTCAGCTCGGAGTCGCCGAGCTCGCCGTGCCGGATCGGCGTCCCGCACCGCAGGCACGGCTTGCCCGCCCGGCCGTACACCCAGAACCGTCGTCCGGGCCGGTCGACGCCGGTCGTCACGCGGGCGTTCCGGTCCCGGTTCGCCAGGATGAGCCGGCTCGCCAACGCGATGACCCGTGCCGGGTCCGGAACCTGGCCGACCGGTCGCGTGGGCAGCACCCCGCGCAGGAAGCAGAGCTCGTTGCGGTAGACGTTGCCGAGCCCGGCGAGCACCCGCTGGTCGAGCAACGCCAGGCCGACGGGCCGCGCGGGGTCGGCCGTGAGGTTCGCGAGCGCGACGTCGGCGTCCCAGTCCGGACCGAGCAGGTCCGGCCCGAGGTGCCCGACGACCTCGGACTCCTGGTCGCGCGGCACGACCTCGAGGACGCCGAGCGTGAAGCCGACGGTCGAGACGTCCTCCGCGTCGAGGACCGCGCGCGCCTGGTGCGCCGGCCGGCGCCAGCGTTCGCCGGGCGCGTAGACGTCCCACCGACCCTCCATCTTGAGGTGCGAGTGCACGGTCAGGTCGCCGATCCGGTGGAGCAGGTGCTTGCCGCGGGGGACCACCTCGTCGACGGTGCGGCCGACGAGGTCGAGCGTCGCGTACGCCGGCACACGGAGGTCGGAGCGCGTCAGCACCTTGCCCGCGAGCGCGGTGTGTAGGCGTCGGGCCGCGCGGAAGACGGTGTCACCCTCGGGCACGGAGCACCCCCGGAGTGGTCGGTGTGGGACGGCGGGTGGTCGGGTCGGTCCCGCGGGTCGCGTGCGCGCGGCGCGGCCGGGAGGCGCGGGTCGGGTCGGTCCCGCCGGTCGCGTGCGCAGCGCGCGTCCGCAGGGCGCGGATCGCGTCGATCGCGTCGATCGCGTCGATCGCGTGTGCGCGGCGCTCCCGCGCGGCGTGCGTCGCCTCAGACACGGAGCCGCAGTCCCTGCGGGGTCGCCGTGAACCCCGCCTCGCGCAGCGCCGACCCGAGGGGGGTCTCGAGCACGAAGTCCCCGTCCACCCGCTCGACCGCGAGCTTCTTCAGCCCGGAGCGCACCACGGCGGCGATCGACGCGGCGGCCGCGGCGAGGTCGGCCGGGTCGTCCGTGAAGGTCAGCACCGACTTCCCGCCGCGCTCGACGTAGACGGCGAGCCGCCCGTCGACGGTCGTGACGAGCGCGCCCGCCTTGCGCCCCGGCCGGTGTCCGCGCCCGCCGGTGGTCCCGCCGGCGGAGGAGCCGGTCACCGCGCGCGCAGCCGTGCCGGAGGACGACGTGCTCGGCGAGGTGCCAGCCGCCCCACCACCGGCGACGACCTGGTCGGCGTCGTCCTGCGGCGCCGGGGCGTCGTCGGAGGGCCACGGCAACGCCGCACCGTACGGGTTCGCGGGGTCGGTCGCGGCGAGGGTGAGCGCGCTGCGGTCGTGGTCGCGGTCCGGGCGGGCCTCGTCGTCGAGGTCGCGGGCGTACGTCCGCATCCGGTCGACCGTCGGTCCCGTCGCGAACTGTGCGGCGCCGAGTCCCTCGACGAAGTACCCGCGCCGTGCACGACCGGACTCCTCGAAGCGGCTCAGCACCCGGTAGACGCCCGCGAACCCGCCGCGCACGCCCTCGACCTGCACGGCTCCCCGGGTCACGACGCCGTAGCGCTCGAGCAGCTGCTCGGCCGTCGCCGCGGCGCGCACGGTGGCGTCGGACTCGGCGAGCGGGAGCAACGACCAGCGACCGCCGACCGAGGGCGGCCCGGACTGCGACGGCAGCGTCGGGCGGCGGCGACCCCGGTAGGCGCGGGTCCGCGGGGCACTCGTGCTCTTCGCACGACCGCCGAGCATCGCCCGGAGCGGTGCGAAGGTGTCGTTCGTGATCTGGCCGGCCCAGACGAGGTCCCAGAGGGCCGTGGTCAGGGCCTGGTCGTCGGTGCTGCCGACGGCCTGGCCGAGCTGCCGGAAGAAGTACGCGCCACCGCCCGCGAGCGCACCGAGCACGTCGCGCTGGAGCTCGGTCGTCTCGTCGCCGGCCGGTTCGGCGAGGGTCGTCCCGGCGGTGTCGGCGAGGTGCAGGCGGATCCAGCCGTCGTTGCCGGGCAGGGTGCCGCCGCCGGACCACAGCACCTCGCCCGTGGCCGTGAGCTCGTCGAGCATGCTCGTCGAGTAGTCGGTGACGCGGGACGGCAGCACGAGCGTCTCCCACGCGCTGGCCGGCAGGGCGACCCCGGCGAGCTGGTCGATGACCTGGAGCACGCCGTCGACCCCGCGCAGCCCGCCACGGGTGCCCGGCGTGTGCACGTGCTGCCACGCCGGCAGGAACCGCGCCAGGGTGTCCGGGGAGACCGGTTCGACCTCGTGCCGGAGTGCCGCGAGCGACTTCGTGCGGATGCGTCGGAGGACCTCGGCGTCGCACCACTCGGCGCCCTGGCGGTCGGGACGGAACTCACCCTCGACGACGCGTCGGTCGGCGACCAGGCGGCGCAGGGTGTCCTGCACGACGGCGACCCCGAGCCCGAGTCGGGCGGCGGCGTCGGGCAGCGAGAACGGCCCGTGCGACCGGGCGTACCGGCCGACGAGGTCGCCGAGCGGGTCGGCCACGGGTTCGACGAACGCGGTGGGGACGCCGATCGGCAGCGGGACCCCGATGGCGTCCCGGAGGCGTGACGCGTCCTCGATGACCGACCACCGCGTCGTGCCGGCCTGGCTGAACGAGAGCACGCGGCGGTCGCGCTCCAGGGCCTCGAGGGTCGTCTGCACCGTCGCGACCGCGGCCTGCTGGTCGGCCTCGTCGGCGAGCCAGCTGCGCGCCGTCACCTCGGCGACGTCGAGCGACCCGACCAGGCGGAGCACGTCGACGACGCCCTCGGCGTCCCGCGCGCGGCGGTCGGGCGACAGCCGCTGCAGGTCGCGCTCGACCGTGTCGATGACGGTCGGGTCGAGGAGCTCGCGGAGCTCCGCCCGACCGAGCAGCTCGCCGAGCAGCGTCGAGTCGAGTGACAGCGCCGCCGCTCGGCGTTCGGCCAGCGGGGAGTCACCCTCGTACATGAAGGCCGCGACGTAGCCGAACAGGATCGACCGGGCGAACGGCGACGGCTGCTCGGTCTCGCGCTCGACCAGCCGGATGCTCCGTTCGGCGATCTGGTCGGAGATGCCGAGCAGCGCCGGCACGTCGTACACGTCCTGCAGCACCTCGCGCACGGTCTCGAGCACGATCGGGAACGACGGGTACTTCCGGGCGACGTCGAGCAGCTGCGACGCCCGCTGCCGTTGCTGCCAGAGCGGGGACCGCTGCCCCGGGTTCCGGCGCGGGAGCAGGAGCGCCCGCGCCGCGCACTCGCGGAACCGGGCGGCGAACAGCGCCGAGCCGCCCACCTCGTCGGTCACGAGTGCCTCGAGGTCGTCGCGCTCGAACACGAACAGGTCGGCACCAGGGGGTTCGGCGTCGGTCTCGGGGATGCGCACGACGATGCCGTCGTCGGCCGCCATCGCGTCGCCGTCGATGCCGTGCCGCTCGCGGAGTCGCGCGCCGACCGCCAGGGCCCACGGCGCGTGCACCTGCATGCCGTACGGCGAGTGCAGGATGAGCCGCCAGTCACCGAGCTCGTCGCGGAACCGCTCGACGAGCAGCGTCGTGTCGTTCGGCACGTGCCCGGTCGCCTCGCGCTGGTCGCGCAGGAAGGTCAGCAGGTTCGTCACGGCGCGCTCGTCGAGTCCGCCGGCGGCGACCCTGGCGCGGGCGTCCTCGTCGGAGGCGCCGTCGACCTCGCGCACGAACGCCCCGGTGGCGCGGCCGAGTTCGGCGGGCCGGCCGATGCCGTCGCCCTTCCAGAACGGCACGCGACCCGGTTGCCCGAACGCGGGGCTGACGATGACGCGGTCGTGCGTGATCTCCTCGATGCGCCAGCTCGTCGCCCCGAGGGCGAACACGTCGCCGACGCGGGACTCGTAGACCATCTCTTCGTCGAGCTCACCGACGCGCGATGCCTTCTCGCCGACCATGAAGACGCCGAACATGCCACGGTCGGGGATCGTCCCGCCGCTGGTCACCGCGAGCCGCTGTGCGCCGGGGCGACCGGTCAGGGTGCCGTGCACGCGGTCCCACACCAAGCGGGGGCGCAGCTCGGCGAACTCGTCGCTCGGGTACCGCCCGGTGACGAGGTCGAGCGTCGCCTCGAACGCGGAGCGCGGCAGCGAGCTGAACGGGGCACTGCGCCGCACGAGGTCGAACCAGTGCTCGACGTCGACCGTGTCGATCGCCCCCGCCGCCACCGTGTGCTGGGCGAGCACGTCGAGCGGGTTCGCGGGCACCGAGATCGACTCGATCTGCCCGGACACCATCCGCTCGACGGTCACCGCGCTGTTGACGAGGTCGGCGCGGTGCTTCGGGAACAGCACGCCCCGCGAGATCTCGCCCACCTGGTGTCCTGCGCGCCCGACGCGCTGCAGGCCGCTCGCGACCGAGGGTGGCGCCTCGACCTGGACGACCAGGTCGACCTCGCCCATGTCGATGCCGAGCTCGAGCGAGCTCGTCGCGACGACGCAGCGCAGCCGCCCGGACTTCAGGTCGTCCTCGATGATCGCGCGCTGGTCCTTGGACACCGAACCGTGGTGCGCGCGGGCCAGCACGGGGACCGCGGGGTCGGAGCCGCCGCCGTCCGTCTGCCCGGACTGTCCGATCACCTGCGCCGGCGGCCGCTTCGGCTGCGCGACCGGGGCGTGCGCGGACGCACGACCGGGCGACTGCGTCACCGGGCCCACGGTCCCGGCGGTACCGACAGCCCCGACGGTCGCCGGTTCGCGGTCGTCCCGCGCCGCGAGGACCCGTTCCTCGTGGATCTCGTTGAGCCGGGCGGTCAGGCGTTCGGCCAGGCGCCGCGAGTTCGCGAACACGATGGTCGACCGGTGCTCCTCGACGAGGTCGACCACGCGTTCCTCGACGTGCGGCCAGATCGAGCCGTTGGTCGGCGACTCGGTGGCGTCGGCCCCGACCGGGGGAGCGCCGAGCTCGGTCATGTCGTCGACGGGCACGACGACCCGCAGGTCGAACGTCTTCTGCGCGGGCGGGGCGATGATCGTGACCGGCGCACGGCCGCCGAGGAACCGGGCGACCTCCTCCGCCGGACGCACCGTCGCGGACAGCCCGATGCGCTGCACCGGCTTGTCGAGCAGGTCGTCGAGCCGCTCGAGCGACACGGCGAGGTGCGCCCCGCGCTTCGACGACGCGACCGCGTGCACCTCGTCCACGATGACGGTGTCGACGTTCACCAGGGTCTCCCGCGCCGCCGAGGTCAGCATGAGGTACAGCGACTCGGGCGTCGTGATGAGGATGTCCGGCGGCTGCCGGAGCAGGCGCTGCCGGTCGGACGAGGGGGTGTCGCCGCTGCGGACGCCGACCGTGACCTCGGGCGGCTCCGTCCCGAGCCGGCGGGCGGTCTGCGTGATGCCGACGAGCGGGCTGCGGAGGTTCCGCTCGACGTCGACGCCGAGCGCCTTCAGCGGGGAGACGTAGAGCACGCGCGTGCGCTGCTTGGCCGGGGGCCGGTCGGTGGCACTGATGAGCCGGTCGATCGACCACAGGAACGACGCCAGGGTCTTGCCGGAGCCGGTCGGGGCGACCACCAGGGCGTGCTGCCCGGTGGAGACGGCGTCCCACGCGCCGGCCTGTGCGGCGGTCGGTGCCGCGAACGCGCCGCGGAACCACTCGGCGGTGGCGGGGGAGAAGCGCTCGAGGACGTCCGTCATGGTCCGTCCCATCCTGCCCGCGGCCACCGACAGCGGGCCGAGGAAGCAACTCCTTGACACAACGATAGTTAGCGATCTATCGTTGACGCATCGCGATACGACAATGACTGAAGGGGTCCCGATCGGAACCCACGACCACGAAGGAGTCCTCATGCACCCGATGCACGACGACCAGATGAACCACACGTACGGCCGACGCGACGAGCGCGGTTCCGGCCCCCGCGGCCCCCGCTTCGGCGGTGCACGGCAGCACCACGGCCACGGCTTCCCCGGCCGGGACCGCGGTGACCACGACCACGGCGGACGCGGCGGCTTCGGCCCCGGCGGACGCGGCTTCCCGGGCTTCGGTCCCGGCTTCCCCGGCTTCGGGCCCGGCGGTGGCCCCGGCCGCGAACGCCGCCGCCGCGGCGACGTCCGCCTGGCGATCCTCGGCCTCCTCGCCGAGGGGCCGCAGAACGGCTACGCCGTGATCAAGACGATCGCCGAGCGCACCGACGGCGCCTGGAAGCCGAGCCCCGGCTCGGTCTACCCGACGCTGCAGCAGCTCGTCGACGAGGACCTCGTCGTCTCCACCGGCGACGGTCGCAAGACGCTCTTCGAGCTCACCGACGCGGGCCGGGCCGAGGCCGAGGCGAAGGCGGACGAGATCGCCGCGGCGTTCGCGTCCGCACCCGGCATGCCCGACACGCAGCGCGAGTTCGTCGAGGCGTTCCGGAAGGTGACGGGCGTGCTGCACGTCTACCGGACGAGCGCGACCGACGAGCAGACGAAGGCGGCGACCGCCAAGGTCGACCAGCTCCGCCGGGACCTGCTCCAGATCCTCGCCGACTAGCGGCGCACGTCGCGACTCGACCGGACGACGGCCGGGAGGCGCGTGGCTGGCCCGCCACGCGCCTCCCGGCCGTCACCGGTCGCCTCCGCGACCCGCGGACGGAGCAGACGACGTCGGGTCGGAGCCACCCACCCGACGTCGCCTGCTCCATCCGCAACGTCCGTCGCCCACCAAGCGACCCCCGCCGACGTCAGGCGGCGTCGACGAACCCGGCCACGTCGGCGAGCTCGGCCGCCGAGACCGCGTGCGGCAGGCCCGGGTACGTCCGGTCCGTCACGTCGGTGTGCGCCGCCGCCCACGCCTGCGTCCGTGCGGTCGCCTCGGCGGGGATCACCGGGTCGGCGTCCCCGTGCCCGAGGAACACCCGCGGGCGGACGGCGGCCACGGCGTCGTCACGGGCGTCCGTCACGGGCACGACGAAGCCGGACAGCGACACCGCGAACGCGAACCCCGTCGGACGGGCCCGCAGCAGCTGCAGCGCCATCGATCCCCCCTGTGAGAACCCGAGCAACCCGATGCGCGGGTGGTCGGCGACGACGCCGTCGATCCAGGCCAGGACCTCCTCGACCGCGGCGTCCACGGGACCCGGCGCTGGGGAGCCCGGTGTGCCGAGCGGGTACCAGGAGAACCCCGGCCCCCAGGACATCGGCGCGCGGAGCGATGCCGTCGTCCAGGCAAGGGGCAGCGCGGGTGCCAGGCCGAGCAGGTCGCGCTCGTTCGACCCCACCCCGTGCAGCATCACGAGCAGCGGCGTCCCCGCACGCTCCTCGGCCGGCCGGGTCCACTGCACGAGGTCTGCATCGATCACGGGGACGACGCTAGCCGTCCCCGGAGGCCGCGCCGTACGCCGAACTCGCCGGGCCGACTGGTAGACACGGTGCATGGCCTCGCTGCGCACCCCCGACCCCGACTCCGGCTGGCTGTCCGACGAGGAGCTCGCGAACATCCGCCGTCGGCTGCCCATCTGCTACGTCGAGGCCCTGCCCGTCCGGCTCGACGGCCTCGGCGTCGTGACCGAGGTCGGGGTGCTCCTGCGCGTCTCGCCGAGCGGGTCGATCGCCCGCACGCTCGTCTCCGGCCGCGTGATGTTCGGCGAGTCGATCCGGACCGCACTGTTCCGGCACCTCGAGAAGGACCTCGGTCCGATGGCCTTCCCGCAGCTCCCGGCGAGCCCGACCCCCTTCACGGTGGCCGAGTACTTCCCGCTGCCCGGCGCCTCGGTGTTCACGGACGAGCGACAGCACGCGATCTCGCTCGCCTACGTCGTCCCGGTCACGGGCACGTGCGAGCCGCGCCAGGACGCACTCGAGCTCACGTGGATGAGCCCGATGGAGGCGGCGTCCGACGCCGTCGCCGAGGAGATGGAGGGCGGCCGCGGCACCCTGCTCCGCGCCGGCCTCGCCTCGGTCGGCGCCCTGCACTAGCGCGGCACACTCCCGCACGGGCCAGCCCCGAGCGCGACCGGGCCCGCGCAGGCCCCACGGACGACCGGGCGCGCGACCGGGCCCCGCGCACGACGAAGCCCCCGGATCCGATCGGGTCCGGGGGCTTCGCAGCGCGGTCTGGAGACCGGCTTCAGTGCTTGTCGTTGCGGAGGCTGTCCGCGACGCCGTGCGCCGCGTCCTTGACGTCGTCGACGCCCTGCTTGGCCGACGCCTTGGCCTGGTCGGTCTGACCCTCGGCCTTCAGCTTGTCGTTGCCGGTCAGGTTGCCGAGACCCTCCTTGACCTTGCCGACGAGCTTCTCGCCGGTGTGGTTCTCTTCGCTGCCAGCCATACGGTCTCCTTCCAACGACGGACGATTCCCCGTCGGCCGCTCGCGCGGCGTCCGGTGCAGGAGACCCTACGCCGCCGGACGACCGGGTTCGCACCCGGTGTCCAGGTTCAGCCGGAGGCCGACACCCGACCGCCGGGCCGACTCCGTGGCCGGCGGGGTGCGGGCCCGATCAGTGGCGGTCGGCAGAGCCCGCCGGACGCGTGGCCCGACGCGAGCCGGAGCGGCGACGGGGGCCGCCCGTCTCCGAACCGCTGCTGCGGCCGGCGGCGTACCCACCGTCGGAGGACCACACGGCGCTGGAGCCACCGCGCACGACGTCGCTCGACGCACGACGGCCGGCGGCGCCACCACGACGCTGCCCACCGCCCGTCGCAGCGGCACCCGAGGCCGCACCGCGACCGGCACCGCGGCCACCGGACGTGCCGGCACCCTCGGTCGCCGGACGACCGCCGCGCCCGTTGCCGGACCGGCCGGACGCGACCGACGCACCGGCCGAGGCGGGCTGGGCCGCGCCTCCCGACCGTGCGCCGCGACCACGGCGACGACCGCCGCCGTCACCACCGGCGTCCGCGACGCGCGGCTGGCGCTGGCGCTGCTGCTGCTGGGCGGGCTGCTCCTCGACGTGGCGGATCGGAGCGACCTCGCCGACGAGTGCGGTGACCGCGGGCGAGGTCGCCGTGACCTGCTGCGGCTTGACCGAGATGGCGGCGGCACGCATCATCTGCGCCACGTCGCGGCGCTCGGCCGGCAGCGTGACCGTGACGACGTCGCCCGAGGAACCGGCACGCGCGGTGCGGCCCGAACGGTGCAGGTACGCCTTGTGCTCGGTCGGCGGGTCGACGTGCACGACGAGCTCGACGTGGTCGACGTGCACGCCACGGGCGGCGACGTCGGTGGCGACGAGGACGAGGGCCTCACCGGACGAGAACTTCGCGAGGTTCCGCTCACGCGCGCCCTGCGACAGGTTGCCCTGCAGGTCGACGGCCGGGATGCCCTGGCTCGAGAGCTGCTTCGCCAGGCGCTTCGCGTGGTGCTTCGTGCGCATGAACAGGATGCGGCGGCCGGTGCCCGAGGCGAGCATCCGGACGAGGTCCTTCTTCACGTCGGCGTCGGCGGCCTCGAAGAGGTGGTGCGTCATCGCCTCGACGGGGCTGGTCTCGTCGTCGACCGAGTGCATGACCGGCGAGTGCAGGAACTTCTTGACGAGCTTGTCCACGCCGTTGTCGAGCGTGGCCGAGAACAGCAGGCGCTGCCCCTTCTCGGGCGTCGCCTGCATGATCTTCGTGACACCGGGCAGGAAGCCCATGTCGGCCATGTGGTCGGCCTCGTCGAGGACGGTGACCTCGATCGCGTCGAGCTTCACGTGGCCCTGCTGCATGAGGTCGGCGAGGCGGCCGGGGCAGGCCACGACGACGTCGACGCCGCGGTTGAACGCCTCGACCTGACGGCCCTGGCCCACGCCGCCGAAGACGGTCGTGGTGTTCAGGCCCATGGCCTTCGCGAGCGGGGCGAGGGTCGCGTCGATCTGCGTCGCGAGCTCACGGGTCGGGGCGAGCACGAGGGCGCGCGGTCGACCGGCACGGCGCTGCTTCGGGTTGGCGGCGAGCCGTGCGACCAGGGGGATCGCGAACGCGATGGTCTTGCCCGAGCCGGTGCGGCCGCGGCCGAGCACGTCCTTGCCGCGCAGCGAGTCGGGGAGCGTGTCCGCCTGGATCGGGAAGGCGGTCTCCTTGCCCTGCTGGGCGAGGACGTCGACGATCGGGGCAGGGACGCCCAGGTCGGAGAAACGGGTGGTGGAGTCGGTCATCATGACCCTTCCAGCCGGCGTGGGCCGGCCGTGGGCGCGCTCGTGTCCGGCGCGCGGGCGGGGATCCTGCGCGGCCGGGGAGGCCGGCGCAGTCGCCGCAGCAGAGAGCCTGGGCACCGATGTGCTGGTGCGTGATCATCGACCGGTGACCGGTCGGGAGTTCGGGGCGTCCGTACGACGCACGAGGCGATCGGCGCCTCGAGTACCCCCAGCATAGCGGTCGTCGGCCCCGCTGGGCAGTGGGCGTTCGCCGAGCGCGTGCGATGATCCTGCTCGTGGCCCCTCGGACGACCCCGCGCACCGCCCTCGTCGCGGTCTCGACGGCGGTGCTCCTCGTGCTCGGTGCCAGCGGCTGCGCGGGCGGTGACGCACCGTCCGCGACCACGCCCGTCGGTGTCGCGTCGGCCCCACAGGCCCCGCCGGTCCAGGCCACGGCCACCGGCGGTCCGTCGGCGAGCAGTGCGTCGGTGCGCGCCCTGCCCGCCGGCGGCGTGCCGGACTACCAGCTCGGCGGCGCGTACGCCCCCGCCGCGGACGTCACGGTCGTCGAGCGGGACAGCACCGCCCGACCCGCAGCGGGCGTGTACTCGATCTGCTACGTCAACGGCTTCCAGACCCAGCCGGACGAGACCGACGACTGGCTCGACCACCATCCCGACGCGGTGCTCCGCGACGAGGACGGCGAACCGGTGTCCGACCCCGGCTGGCCGGACGAGGTGCTGCTCGACACGAGGACCGCCGCCACG
Source organism: Curtobacterium sp. UCD-KPL2560 (assembly GCF_001705035.1). Classification (GTDB taxonomy): domain Bacteria; phylum Actinomycetota; class Actinomycetes; order Actinomycetales; family Microbacteriaceae; genus Curtobacterium. Next base: position 30,054 of record NZ_MCIG01000024.1, read on the forward strand.
CGTGCCGAGGTCCTCGCCGTCCTGTCGCCCGTGGTCGCCCGGTGCGCCGAGCGCGGGTTCGCGGCGGTCGAGTTCGACAACCTCGACTCGTGGACGCGCTCGGACGGACGGCTGACCCGCGCGGGCAACCTCGCGCTCGCCGCCGACCTGGTGCGGACCGGGCACGCGCACGGCCTCGCGGTCGGGCAGAAGAACACGCCCCAGCTCGGTGCGGCGGGGCGGCAGCGGACGGGCTTCGACTTCGTGGTCGCCGAGGAGTGCGTGCAGTACGACGAGTGCTCGGCCTACACCGACGTGTACGGCGACCAGGTGGTCGACGTCGAGTACGCGGACACCCTCGGGCGGCCGTGGTCCGAGGTGTGCGCGCTGGCGGAACGGCCCGCGATGACGATCCTGCGGGACCGGGACCTCGTGGTGCCGTCCGACCCGGCGTACGTCGCCGAGCACTGCTGACGCGGTCGCGTCGGTCGGGAGGCGCGGTGCGGGTCCGTCGCGCTGGTGGCGGTCGGTGGGACCGGCCGGGAGGCGCGGTGCGGGTCCGCCCCGCCGGCTGCGGTCGGACGTGCGGGGCCGGTGGGGAGGCGCGGTGCGCGTCCGCCCCGCTGGCTGCGGTCGGTCCGGTCGGTCCGCGGCAGGCGGTGACGGTCGCCGGCGTGGCCGTCAGGTGGTCAGGCGGGCCAGGCCTCGTGCACGGCGGCGGCGGCCTGGTCGGCGGAGAGTCCGGCCTCGCGGGCGGCGGCGACGAGGGCACGGGCGGCCTCGGTGACCGGACCAGGGACCTCGACCGGTCGGACGACCCGCGTGCCGGCACCCCGTGCGGTGTGCACGAGGTCGGCCTCCTCGAGCAGCTGGTAGGCCTTCGCGACGGTGCCGGCGGCGAGCCCGAGCTCCTCCGCCAGGGCGCGGACGCTCGGCAGGCGCTCGCCGTCGACGAGGTACCCCGCCGTGATCTGGGCCGCGATCTGCGACCGCACCTGCTCGAAGGGTGGCACCCGCCCGCCGGCGTCGAGGGCCACGAGTCCGGTCATGCGCTCCATGTGCTGTCCTGCTCGTCGAGGGTCAGAAGTCGTACTGCTCGCCGACCGGGATCGGCACCGCGACCGTGTTGCCGGGCGGCGCGAGCGGGCACGCCCAGGCCGGGTCGTACGCGCACGAGGGGTTGTAGGCGAAGTTGAAGTCGAGCACGAGCTCGCCGTCGTCGCCCCCGAGGTCGGCGCCCTTGATCGTGTCGAGCAGGTACCGTCCGCCGCCGTAGGTGCCCCGGGCCCGGCCCGCGCTGGCGTCCTTCACGGGGACGAACACGCCGCCCGCGTAGCCGCCGTGCGACCACACGTCGAGCGACCCGATGCCGGGCAGCCGGACGACGCCCAGGCGGTCGAAGTGCACCGTGCCGTCGGTCCCGGTCTCGACGTCCATCGCCAGGGGCTCGGCGGTCTCGACCCGGGCGCGGAACCGCCACTCGGGGTCGTAGTCCGGGACGGGCAGCGCCTCGAAGTCGCGGGCGTCCTCGTCGAGCAGCGGGCTCGCGGGGTGTTCGCCGAACATGGCGTCCCGCGTCTCGCGCCACATCGCGTGGGCGGTCTCGGGCTCTGGCGTCGCGCGGACCCGGCGGTACAGGTCGAACGTCATCCGACGCCAGTCCACGGTCGCGAGCGTGCTGTGCACACGGTCCTGGGCCCTCGGCTCCTGCGTCTGGCTCACACGGCGAGCGTACGCCCGGGCGCTCCGCGTGTGCCAGCGACCGGCCGCGATCGTCCCGTCACGGCACCGCACCCGCCGTGCGGGGTCGACCGCCGGGTCAGGCCCCCTGGCGCCAGGTGGGGGCGAGCTGGCGCATCCGCAGGGCGCGCCACTGCCAGATGACCCACATGCCCGGCCAGAGCGCGATCCCGAGGACCGCGGGCCGCATCCGGTAGGTCAGCCGGTCCAGGAGCAGCGTCCGCCCGTCACCGAGGTCGACCGTCGCCATCCGGTGCGCCATCGTCATGCGCCCGAACAGCCCGGAGACGCCACCGCCGTTGTCGCGCTGCACGGGGACGCCGTCGACCTCGTACCGGTCGATGTCGACGTGGGTGTCGCCGCTCGGCACGACGCCGAACGCGTCCGCGGTGATCGGGTGGGGTTCGCCGGGTGTCCACCGCACGGGCAGGCCCTCGGGGGACCGCGACCGGTACACCAGGAACGGCTTCGTCACCGCGACCATCACGGCCGGGGACAGCAGGGCGTCGCGCACGGTGTCGACCGGCGCGTCCAGGACGATGCGGAGTCCGACGTGCATGCGCCGGACGCTACCCGCGGACGCTGGGACGTCCGAGCCGGCCCGCCGTCACCTCGCGGTCGGCGGAACGCGCGTCAGGCGTGCCGTGCGGCCCGGCGGCGGGAGCCCTCGGCCCGGTCGCGGTTGCGGAGCCGCTCGGTGAGCGACAGCCGGACGGTCGGCCACTCGGCAGCGGTGATCGAGAAGACCACCGTGTCGCGCAGGGTGCCGTCGCGGCCGATCGCGTGGCTGCGGAGCACCCCGTCCTGCTTGGCGCCGAGGGACGCGATCGCCGCGCGGGACTGCTGGTTGTGCCAGTGCGTCCGGAACTCGACCGCGATGCACTGCCAGGTCTCGAACGCGTGCGACAGCAGCAGGAGCTTGGCCTCGGTGTTGATCCCGGTGCGCTGCGCCGCTCGGGCGAGGAACGTGTACCCGATCTCGACGCGGCGGTTCGGGACGTCGATGTTCGCGAAGGTCGTGGCCCCGACGACCCGGCCGGTCGGACGGTCGCGGATCGCGAACGGCACCATGCGGCCGGCCTCGTGCTCCGCGAGCCGGCGCTCGATCTCGCCGTCGACCGCGTCGGGCGCCGGGACCGAGGTGTACCAGGTGCGCCAGAGGTCGCCGTCGGTGACCGCCGCCCGCAGGTCGTCCGCGTGCTCGGGGTCGAGCGGCTCGAGCGTCACGCGGTCGCCGGTCAGGGTGGGGACGGGGGCGAGCTCCATGGTCACCGATCCTACGGTCGGTGGCGCTGACCGATCGACCTCCGGACGCCGCCCGCGGACAGGGCTCCTGAGCGGACGGACAGGCCGTCGCGCTCGGTATCGTGGCCCCGTGGCAGCACGCACCCAGGGGCAGTACCAGGTCCGGTTCGCGTGGGGCGTCGCCGGCGCCGAGCGCGTCGCCGCGGACGCTCACCTGGTGGTCTGGGTCGACGTCCTGCCCGAGCGACGTGGCACGTCCGCGGCCGACCGGGACCGCGATGCCCGGGCCGCGGCAGCCCGCGTGCCGGTGGGGCCGGAGGTCGTGCTCGGCCACCTCGGGAACGCGCGTGCGGTCGCGGAACGCGTGACGGGCCTCCAGGCCGAGCGTGGTGACCGGTGCGTCGTCGCGGTCGTCGCCGCGGGCCGGACCGCGGGGCCGCACACGGACGCCGCCGAGGCGGCGGGCGAGCCCGCCGACACCGCAGAGGCCCCGGACCCCGCCGTCGAGGACCTGCTCGCGGCCGGTGCGGTCGTGGACGCCCTCGTCGCCGTCGGCATCGACCACATCGCACCAGAGGCGGCCGCCGCCTGCGCCGCCTACACGGGGCTGCGACAGGCGGTGCGGCACCTCGTCAGCGCCGCCGAAGGGGCGTCCGGTCTCGACCGTGAGGACGTGCGGACGGCGCTCGCCGCCGGACCGGACCTCGTCGTCCTCCGACCCGGCACGCAGCGGGACTGCTCCACTGCGCAGCGGGAACAGGGACCGCGCGCGTAGCGTTCCGGATCGCAGGCGTCGCCCCGACGCCACGAGTGGAGGAACACGTCATGAAGGCAGTCGTCGGCGACACCGTGATCGCGGAGGCCCCGAAGGAGGACCTCGTCCAGATCGAGGGCAACTGGTACTTCCCGCCGTCCAGCGTGAAGCCCGAGTTCTTCACCGAGAGCGACACCCAGTACCACTGCCCGTGGAAGGGCGACACGCAGTACTACACGGTCACGGTCGACGGGCAGGCGCTGCCCGACCGCGCGTGGTCGTACCCGACGCCGATCCCCTCGTCGTTCGACCGGGTCGGCCAGGACTACTCGGGCTACTACGCCTTCTGGAAGGACGTCCGCGTCGTCGACTGACGCCGGCGCCCCACGCGGTCGTGCGTGCGGGCCGGTCCCGCGTGACCGACCGCGCGCCTCGCGCGGTCGTGCTCACCCGGTCAGGGTGAGCACGACCAGCGCGACGTTGAGCGCGACGATGACGGTGGCGATCACCCACGCGACCACCCGGGTGGCGACCGCGTTCGCGTCGTCGCCCATCACGCTCCGGCGCGACGTGTAGGCCACCAGCGGCACGATCGCGAACGCGATCCCGAAGCTCAGCACCACCTGGCTCACCACGAGCAGCATCGTGGCGTCCGCCCCCACCGCGAGCAGCACGAGCGCCGGCACCAGGGTCACGAGCCGCCGGGCGAGCAGCGGCACCCGCACGTGCAGCAGCCCGTGCATGATCTCCGCGCCGGCCATGCAGCCCACCGAGGTCGACGCCAGCCCCGACGCGAGCAGCCCCACGGCGAAGAGCACGCCGACGACCGGGCCCACGTTCGCCTCGATCGCCGCCTGTGCGCCCGGGATCGTGTCCGTGCCCGCGACGCCCGGCAGCGTCGCCGCCGCGAGCACGAGCATGCAGACGTTCACCCCGCCGGCGACGACGAGCGCCAGTGCGACGTCCCACCGGGTCATGTGGAGCACCCGGCGGCGCTCGGGACCGGCGGGGGTGGCACCGTGCCGGTCGCGGGCGAGCGCCGAGTGCAGGTACACGGCGTGCGGCATCACGGTCGCGCCGAGCATCGACGCCGCGAGCAGCACCGACCCGGAGCCCTCGAAGCGCGGCACGAGCCCGGACACGAGTTCGCCGGGCGAGACCTGCGCGAACAGCAGTCCCGCGCAGAACCCGACCGTCAGGACCGCGAGCATGGCCGTGACGACGACCTCGAACGCGCGGGCGCCCCGGCGGTTCTGCAGCACGAGGATCGCCATCGACACCACGCCCGTGATCACCCCGCCGGCGACGAGCGGCACGCCGAACAGCAGGTGCAGGGCGAGCGCCCCGCCGATGACCTCGGCCACGTCGGTCGCGGCGGCGACGACCTCGGCCTGGGCCCAGAACAGCAGGCGCGGCGCTCGACGCATCCGCATGCCGAGGAGCTCCGGCAGGGACTTCCCGGTGACGACCCCGAGCTTCGCGGACAGGTACTGCACGACGACGGCGCTGGCGTTGGCGGCGACGAGGACCCAGAGCAGCAGGTAGCCGTACGTCGCCCCCGCGGTGAGGTTGGCGGCGACGTTGCCCGGGTCGACGTAGGCGATGGCGGCGACGAAGGCCGGGCCGAGCAACGTGAGGCTGGCGGCGCGACGGCGCGGAGCGTCACCGGTGGGTGCGCTCGTCGGGGCGGCGGTGTCGGTCACGCGACCAGGATGCCAGAGGATTCGGGAGACCGAATCCAGTGATTCGGCGCGGTGCAGAAGGAGCGGACGGAGCGGCCGACGGCCCGTTGCTCGGTGCCCGCCGCTCAGGCCGCCGCGCGCCGGGCCCGGTGCGCCCGCACCTTCGCCCGGTTCCCGCACCGCTGCATCGAGCACCAGCGGCGGGTGCCCCCACGGGACGAGTCGTAGAAGACGAGCCCGCAGTCCTCCGCCGAGCACCGGCTCAGGCGCGTCGGCTGGCCGTCGGCGGCGACGTCGTCGAAACCGACCTCGGTGAACAGGGCCACCGCGTCCCGCGCCACGCTCGACAGCGCCTGCGCCAGGCGGACCCGGTTCGCCCCGGCGCGACGGCGTCCGCCGGGCAGGCTCGGCGGCACGTCGGGCAGTGCCGCGAACAGGTTCACGGTGTCGATGTCGTCGGGTGCCGGTCGGGTCCGTCCGGTCCCGGCGCGGAGCCCGGCGGCGACGGCGGTCCGGGTGGCGGCGTCGTCGGCGGGAGCGGGTGCGGCGGCCACGGCGAGGCGTCCGATCGCGGCACGCAGGGCCCGTGCGTCGAGGAGCTCCCGGGCGCTCGCGCCGACGTCGATCGGTTCGGTGTGGTCGCCGAGCCACTCGTCCAGGTCGGCCGGGGTCACGAGGAGCTCGCCGAGCCGGGAGCGGGGGCGTCGCCCGTCCGGGTCGTCCGCGAAGCCGCCCGTGTGCGCGAAGTCGAGGGCGATCCGGCCGGCGTCGAAGAACCACGACGACCCGCTGTCCGTCCGGATGTGCTGCCCCGTGTGCATCCGCCCAGGCTAACGGCTCACCGGCGCGCCTCCACGCTCGGGATCGATCCTGCGGTATCCGAGCGACGGCGCCAGGTGATCGTGTTCCGCGGGTCGAACCGGCGCGAGCACGCAGCACACGCGAGCGTGCGCGTGGGGGTGCGGTACCGGACGTGCTCGTGCCCTGCGGGGCACGTGCCGACCCACGGCGCGAGCTCGGAGGCGACGGGGCCGTCGTACAGGCGGGACCCGGTGTACCCGATCCCCGCGGCGGTCCGTCGCCACGTCGGACCGTGGCCGGCGCGCGGTCCGGCCATCGCGTGCGCGACCTCGTGGAGCAGGACCTGCTCGACGTCCTCGTCGGACACCCGGGCGGCGATGTACCGGCTCACCGTGATGCGGCGTCGGCCGAAGTCGCACTGGCCGGCGCGGGTCTTCGCGTGGTCGAACGCGAAGGTCCAGTCGCCCGGTCCGAGGTGCTCGGCGAGGAGCTGCTCGGCGCGCTCCCGGACCTGGTCGGGCGCGGTCACCGGCGTCCGGCGCCGCCGAGCCCGGGGCCGGTGTCGTGCGCGTCGGGGTCGGGCTCGTCGCGCGGCGCCTGACCCTTCGACGCGGCGCGGGCGGCGATGCGGCCCCACAGCTCGTCGGCCTCGGTCCGTGCGGCGTCCGGGGCCCCGAGCACGCGACGGCGGACGGGCGGGATCTGCTTGACCGGCTCGGCGACGCGCGTGGTGGCCGGTTCGTCGTCCTCGGCCCGGCGTGCGGCGACCTCGCGGGCGGTGCGGGGCCGGTCCTCGGCGGGCTTCGGCTGCGCCGCGGAGGCCCGGAGCGCGGCCTCGACCGCGGTTCGGAGTGCCTCGGTGCGCTCGGACGGGGCGCCGGCCTGGCGGAACGCCTGGTACGCCCGGGACAGGGCCGACCGGGCCTCGTCGAAGCGGGACAGCTCGAACAGCGACCAGCCCTCGAGCTCGGCGGCCGCGCCCTCGAGCTCGGGCCAGTCCTCGGTGCGGGCGGTGTCGCGGGCCATCGCGGCCTCGGCGGCGGCGCGCTCGTACCGGCCGAGGTCGTGCAGCACGTGGGCCCGTCGGATCCGGGAGGCCACCTTGTCGGAGCGTTCGCCCGTGAACATCGTCAGGCGGAAGACCTCCTCGGCCACGACGAGCGACTCGTCCAGGCGGCCGAGCAGGCGCAGGAGTTCGGCGCGTTCGGCGAGGGCGTCGGTGCTGCGGCTCTGCCCGAGGTCGCGGAGGCGCTGCTGCACTGCCTCGGCGTCGACGGCGGGACGCAGGCTGATCGGCGCGAAGGTGCTCCCCGGGCTGACACCGGCGGTCACCGGGGCGGCGTGGCGGGGCTCCCGGGCGCGGTCGTCGCGGTCGGGCTGCTGGCTGTCGTCGGGCGGGAGGGACATCGGGTCGAGCGTAACCGCGGCCCGCCGTGAACGAGCGGTGCCACGCGCACGGGGGGCACGAGGACGCCGCGACGCCCCCGGTGCCCCCGGACGACGACGGCCCGCCCCGCGGCGCGGGACGGGCCGTCGGGCGGGTCGTGGTGTCAGCTGTTGCCGACGACCGCGGACGCGGCGATCGCGATGTACGTGCCGAAGGTGGCGACGGTCGCGACGACGGCGAGGATGATCGCGAACAGGCCCCAGCCGCGCCCGCGCTTCGTGGCGACGGCGATGATGCCCTGCACGAACGCCCAGAGGCCGAGGATCGCGGCGATGCCGACGACGACACCGGCCGACCCGACCGACGACAGCGCGGACGGGTCCTGCATGAGCCGCTGCTGGAGCTCCTGCTGGCTCGGGGCGGTGCCGCCCTGCGCGAGCCCGTCGAGGATGCCGCTGTTCGCGACCGCCGCGCCGATCATGGCGCCGCCGATCACGCCGACGACGAGCGACAGCAGCCCGACCAGGAAGGCGATCACGCCGACGGTCTTCTTCTTGCGCTTCGGCTCCTCGTAGGCGTGCCAGGCCGGTCCGCCGGCCGACGCCGGGGCCGCCGACGCGGCGTACGGCTGGTGGGACCCGTGCTGCTCGCCCCACGTGGGGGAGTCGTGGCGGTCGCCCGCACCCTCCTTCGGCGCGTGCTCGCCGTAGCGGGGCGCCTGCTCGCCGTACTGCGGGGCACGCTCGCCGTACTGCGGTGCGCGCTCGCCGTACCGCGGCTCGTCGTCGCGGTCGCGGGCCTCCGACGCACCCCACCGCGGGGCGTCCTGCTGGTCGGCGTGCTCGCCGTACCGCGGTGCGTCCTCGGGACGGTGCTGCGGTGCCTCGCCCCAGCTCGGGGCGCGGCCGTCGCCCGCCCCGTCCTCGTTGCTCCGGTCGTCGTTCGTCATCAGGGGACTCCCTCGCTCGGTCGCGCAGCCGCGCGGTCGTGTCCCCCATCCTGGCAGCCGGGTGGTGGACACGTCCGGCGGGTCGTCGGTGCCGACCGTGCGTCCGGCGGTCTGCCGCGACCACGGACGGACGGGAGGCGCGGTGCGCGACCGGCACCGCGCCTCCCGTCCGGCACCCGGTCACCCGGGTGCGCGCGTCAGCCGCCGAAGACGCTGCGGTTCGGCTCGGGCGAGGCGACGGCGGTCTGGTCGGTCACGACCGGCGCCCCGGCCGTGAACGCGCGCAGCTCGGCACCGTGCACGACCTTGGCGGGCATCGGGTCGGACGAGTACAGCCGGGGCATCTCGGCGACCGGTAGGTCGGTCGGCGACCCGAGCAGCACGATGTTGCCGAAGCGCCGGCCCTTGAGCATGCCGGTGTCGGCGACGGCCGCGACCGAGGGCAGCACCGCCTGCAGGGTCGCCGCCTGGCCCCGGGCGAAGGCCAGACCCGCGCCGTCCGCGACGTTCACCGCCACGACGCCGGTGGGGGACAGGAACGCGGCGACCTCGCGGTAGAACTCGATGCTCGTCACGTGCGCGGGGATCTGCGAGCCGCCGAACACGTCGACGACGGCCAGGTCGACCGTGCCGCGCAGACCGGCGGGCAGCTTGCCGAGGACCTCGCGGGCGTCGCCGTACCGCACCCGGATCGAGGCGCCGCGGGGGAACGGCAGCTCCTCGCGCACGTGGTCGACCAGGTCGCGCTCGAGCTCGACGACCTGCTGGCGGGACCCCGGCCGGGTCACCGCGACGTAGCGGGGGAGCGTGAGGGCACCGGCACCGAGGTGCAGCGCCGTCACCGGGCCGGGCGGCAGCAGGTCGATCGCGTGCCCGATCCGCCGGATGTACTCGAAGGCCAGGTGCGTCGGGTCCTCGAGGTCGACGTGCGACTGCGGCGTCCCGTCGACGACGAGCGTGAAGGACCCGGGGCGGTGCCGGTCCGGTTCGACCGAGGCCCAGCCCGCACCGATCCGGAAGCCGTCACTCGCATCTGCCATGCCCCCATGGAACACCACCCGCGATCCCCACCCGGACCACCACCCTGGGGTGGTGTGCCCGCGCCGGCCCGCTCGCGAGGCTGGTGGCACCGGTCGGGGACCCCCGCCGGACACCCACCGGAAGGGGCGCCGCCGACGTGGCCCGTTCCCCGTCCGACCGGTGCCCAGCAGACGTCGAGGCGGCACACGTAGCATCCCGGGGTCGTCACCCGACCGGTGTCGAGC
>NZ_MCIG01000025.1 GCF_001705035.1 Curtobacterium sp. UCD-KPL2560
GCTGCGGACGGCGCGGTGTGCGGCACGGGCGGCGGGGGCGGCGGCACGGGCGGGACGCTCGGCCCCTGGCCACGGCTCGGCGGGACGGGTGTCGGTCGGGCGTCGCCCATCGGCTCGGTCCCCTTCGGGTCACGGTCGGTCATCGGTGCGGTCCTTCCACGACGAGCAGGTGCACGGGCTCCTGGAAGGCGTCCAGGCGGACGTAGTTCGACGAGCCCCAGACCCAGCGCTGACCGGTGACGACGTCGCGGACGTCGAACGCCTGCTCGGTCGGCAGGCCCAGGGCGGCCAGGTCGAGGTGCACGGTCGTCTCGCGCGCGGAGTGCGGGTCGACGTTCGCCACGACGATCACGGTGTCGGCACGGCCGGACCGGATGAACTCGCCGGGCAGGTGCTTCGAGTAGACGACGATCGCCGGGTCCTCGGCGCTGTGCACGTGCAGGTTGCGCAGCTGCCGCAGCGCCGGGTGCGCCTGGCGGAAGCGGTTGAGCATCGTCACGTAGGGCGCGAGGCTCGCCCCCTCGGCCTCGGCGAGGGCGAAGTCGCGCGGCTTGTACTCGTACTTCTCGTTGTCGATGTTCTCCTCGGAGCCGGGACGGGCGACGTCCTCGAAGAGCTCGTAGCCGGAGTACATGCCCCAGGTCGGCGCTCCGGTGGCCGCGAGGGCCGCGCGCACCTTGTAGCCCGCCCGACCGCCGAACTGCAGGTACTCGGTGAGGATGTCCGGCGTGTTCACGAAGAGGTTCGGGCGCAGGTAGGCGCTCGTCTCGTGGCTGAGCTCGTCGAAGTAGTCCTCGATCTCCTCCTTGGTGTTGCGCCAGGTGAAGTACGAGTAGGACTGCTGGAACCCGACCTCGGCCAGGGCGCGCATCATCGCCGGGCGGGTGAACGCCTCGGCGAGGAACACCGTGTCGGGGTGCTCGTCGCGGACCTCGCGGATGACGCGCTCCCAGAACCACAGCGGCTTGGTGTGCGGGTTGTCCACGCGGAAGATGCGGATGCCGAAGGCCATCCAGTGGCGCAGCACGCGCAGCACCTCGGCGACGATCCCCTCGGGGTCGGAGTCGAACTGGATCGGGTAGATGTCCTGGTAGCGCTTCGGGGGGTTCTCGGCGGTCGCGATGGAGCCGTCGGCCCGGACCGTGAACCACTCCGGGTGCTGCTCGACCCAGGGGTGGTCGGGGGAGCACTGCAGCGCGAAGTCGAGCGCGACCTCCATGCCGGTGTTCTTCGCCGTCTCGACGAAGTCGCGGAAGTCGTCCTCGGTCCCGAGGTCCGGGTGGATCGCGTCGTGGCCCCCCTCGGGCGCCCCGATCGCCCACGGGCTGCCCGGGTCGTTCGGTCCCGGCGTCAGGGTGTTGTTCGGTCCCTTGCGCGCGGTCGTGCCGATCGGGTGGATCGGGGGGAGGTACACGACGTCGAAGCCCATGCGGGCGACCGCCGGCAGGCGACGGGCCGCGGTGCGGAAGTCCCCGCTCTTCCACGAGCCGTCGGCGTTCTTGCGGGCACCCTCGCTGCGGGGGAAGAACTCGTACCAGGCGCCGACGCCCGCACGGGTGCGCTCGACGTCGAGCAGCTGGGTGGGGGAGTGCGTGCGGAGCGAGGTCAGGGGGCTGTCCTCGACCTCGCCGGTGATCCGGGCGTCGTCGACGGCCGCCAGGCGTTCCGTCGGCTCGAGGGCGGTGTCGCGCACCTGCTCGGCGGCGCGGACGGCCGCGGTCGAGTCGGTCTCGGCGGCGAGGCGGTCGAGCAGGGCTGCGCCGTCGAGCAGCGTCGCCTCGGTGTCGACGCCCGCGGCGATCTTCAACCGCGCGGCGTGCAGCCAGGTGGCCCAGTCGTCGGAGTAGGACTCGACGTGCCACGTCCACACCCCGGTGTGGTCGACCTGCACGGTCGCCTCGTACCGGTCGGTCCCGGCGGCGACGAGCGTCATCGGGACGGTGCGGGTGCCGCCGTCGGGTCGTTCGAGGACCAGGTCGGCACCGATCACGCCGTGGCCCTCGCGGAAGACGGTCGCACCGAACGTGATCACCTCGCCGTCGAAGGCCTTCGACGGGAACCCGTTCGGGGTCGTCGGAGCGAGCTGGGTGATCGGGATGCGCCCGATCTTCGGTCGGCGGGGTCGGTCTGCAGTGGCCACGGAGCCGACGCTACCCGGCTGGCGGACCGGCGTTCCCCGGAAGACGCGCTCTGTGCACGACCGGGCGCGCCGCGCCCTCTGTGGAGGAAGCGCGCGGACGCGACCACGGGGGCGGACGGGAGGCCCGTGGCGGGCCCGCCACGGGCCTCCCGTCCGCCCCCTGGGCGGCCGCCGGCCGACAGGCCGGACCAGGGCGCCCGATGCCCGACCCGAGCCGGGCGGACGTGCGCCCTACGCGACCTCGAACACGTGGATGCCCGGCCCGTACGCGGTGAAGACCTGTCCCGCCGGCCGCAGCCGCTCGTGGTCGCGGTGCTTCTCGCTCGACCAGGCGAGGCGGTACCCGAGGACGTCCTCGCGGACCGGCAGCGTCAGGTCCCGGGTCCGTCCGCTGCCGTGCACCACGACGAGCACCCGGTCGGACGGCTCGTGCTCGGGCGTCGACTCGGCGTAGTACTGCACCGCACGGTGGATCGGTTGGTCCCAGCCCTCCGGGGTCATCGGACGACCGTCGGGGCCGTACCAGGACATCCGGGTCGCGCCGGGCGTCTCCTGCCCCTCGACCCCGAACCGCGTGGGACGGAGCGCGGGGTGCGCGGCACGCAGACGCGCCAGTGCGGCGACGACCTCGGTCATCGACTCGGCGTCCTCGTCGTCCGACCAGTCGACGGGGGTCAGGTCACCGGAGACGACGTACGCGTTGTTGTTGCCGTGCTGGGTGCGGCTGCGGTCGTCGCCGGCCGTGAGCATCGGCACGCCCGCGGCGAGCATGAGGGTGCCCACGAGGTTCCGCATCGAGCGGCCCCGGGCGGCGCGGACGCCACGGTCGGCGGTGTCGCCCTCGATCCCGTGGTTGAACGAGCGGTTGTCGTCGGAGCCGTCGCGGCCGTCCTCGCCGTTCGCCTCGTTGTGCTTGCGGTCGTGCGACACCAGGTCGAGCAGGGTGAAGCCGTCGTGCGCCGTGACGAAGTTGACGCTCGCGAGCGGACCACGCTCCGGGCCGAACAGGTGCCGGGACCCCGTGAGCACCCCGGCGAGCGCGCCGATGCCCGCCCGCGGGGCACCTTTGCGGCGCTCCTCGGCGATGTCGCCCAACCAGAACTGCCGGACCGTGTCACGGAAGCCGTCGTTCCACTCGCTCGTCCGCGCGCCGAACGCACCGGTGCGCCAGCCGTCCGGGCCGACGTCCCACGGCTCGGCGACGACGAGCACGTCCTGCAGGTCGGGGTGCCGCCGGATCCGTTCGAGCAGCGGGTGGTCCGGGTCGAAGACGTGCTGCGCGTCACGGGCGAGCGCCGCCATCAGGTCGAAGCGGAAGCCGTCGACCTGCACCTCGCGCGCCCAGTACCGCAGGCTGTCGACCACGAGGTCGGCGGTCGCGCCCACCGAGGTGTCGAGGGTGTTGCCGCAGCCCGTCGTGTCGTGGTGGCTGCTGCCGTCCTCGGTCCACCGGTAGTGGCGCGGACCGTCGATCCCGCGGAGCGACGTGGTCGGACCGCCGACGCCCTCCTCGGCGGTGTGGTTGTAGACGACGTCGAGCACGACCTGGATCCCGGCCTCGTGGAGCAGCCGGACCATGCCCTTGAACTCGCGCAGGACCGCCGAGGCGCCGGCCGCCCGGGCGTCGGCGGAGGCGTGGGCGGCGTGCGGGGCGAAGAAGCCGAGCGAGTTGTAGCCCCAGGCGTTCTCGCGGCCGGCGGCACGGAGCCACCCCTCGGTGTCGAAGGCGTGCACGGGGAGCAGCTCGAGGGTCGTCACGCCGATGCGGTGCAGGTGCGCGATCGTGCTCGGGTGCGCGACCCCGGCGTAGGTCCCGCGCAGGTGTTCGGGGACGTGCGGGTTCGCGGCGGTGAGGGTGCGCACGTTCGCCTCGTACACGACGACCCGGTCGAGCGGCACGACCGGCTTGACGACGCCGCCCCAGTCGAAGGCGTCGTCGACGACCTCGGACGTCCAGCGCTGGCCGGTCGCCGCGTGCCGCCCGGTGCCGCCGACCCCGTCGGTCGGGTCCACCGGGACGATGCCGCGCGCGTACGGGTCGAGCAGCGGCCGGTTCGGGTCGAAGTCGTGCCGCGGCGCGGTCGGGCCGTCCGCCAGCAGGTGGTAGCGGTCGCCCGGCACCACGCCGGGCGTCGGGGCGGACCACCGGTCGCTGCCGTCGGCGCGCTCGAGTGTGAAGCGCACCGGTTCCGCGCCACCGGTGCGCTGCACCACGAGGGTGACGGAGGTCGCCGAGGCGGACCGGACCGAGAACCGCGGTCCGTCGTCGCCGAGGCGGAAGCCGGGGGTCTCGTCGGTCGCGGTCTCGTGCACGGCACCCAGGGTACGAGGCCGCGCGGGTATCCTGGAACCGCTCGACCAGGGGGTGCCCGATGCCCGAGAAGAACGACCGGCCAGACCAGCCAGACCGGCCCGACCGTGCGCCGGTCTACCTCGACCACGCCGCGACCACGCCGATGCTGCCCGAGGCGCTCGCCGCCTTCACGGCCGCGCTCGGCACCGTCGGCAACCCGTCGTCGATCCACAGCGCGGGCCAGCGCGCGAAGATGCTGCTCGAGGACGGCCGCGCGGCCGTCGCCCGCTCGCTCGACGCCGAGCCCGTCGAGGTCGTCTTCACCTCCGGCGGCACCGAGAGCATCAACCTCGCCGTCAAGGGCATGTACTGGGCACGTCAGCAGGACCGCCCCCGTCCGCGCATCGTCGTCCCCGCCGGCGAGCACCACGCGACGGTCGACACCGTCGAGTGGCTCGAGCGACACGAGGGCGCGGTCGTCGACGTGGTCCCGTTGGACGCGCAGGGTCGCGTCGACCTCGCCGGCCTGGAGGCGCGACTCGCCGCCGCCGACGACGTCGCGCTGGTCACGTTCCTGTGGGCGAACAACGAGGTGGGCACCCTGCAGCCGGTGGACCGGATCGTCGCGCTCGCGCACGCCGCCGGCGTGCCCGTGCACAGCGACGCGGTCGCCGCCTACGGGCAGGTCCCGGTGTCGTTCCGCGCGTCCGGCCTCGACGCGCTGAGCGTCTCCGCGCACAAGGTCGGGGGACCGGTCGGCATCGGGGCGCTCGTGCTCGGCCGCGGCTCGACCGTCGAACCGCTCATCCACGGCGGTGGCCAGCAGCGCCAGGTGCGCAGCGGGACGCAGGACGCGCCGTCGGCCGCCGCGTTCGGCGTCGCGGCGGGGACCCCGCACGCCGACGTCACCGCGCTGCGGGACCGACTCGTCGCCGGGGTGGTGGCTGCGGTGCCCTCGGCGGTGCTCATGGGCGACCCGGTGGACCGGCTGCCGGGCAACGCGCACTTCACGTTCCCCGGGTGCGAGGGCGACTCGCTGCTGTTCCTCCTCGATGCCGCCGGGGTCGCCGTGTCCACCGGGTCCGCCTGCCAGGCCGGCGTGCCCGAGGCGTCGCACGTGCTCCTCGCGATGGGCCTCGACGAGCAGGACGCGCGCGGGGCACTGCGGATCACGCTCGGGCACACCTCGACCGAGGCCGACGTCGACGCGTTCCTCGCGGCGCTGCCGGACGCGGTCGCGCGGGCCGGTGCTGCCGGGATGGCGTCGCGCGCGCCGCTCCTCGGCCGCTGATCCGCCGCGCCGTGCGCGGCTGCTCGGCCGCGCACGCTCGGGAGGCGGCCTCCGTCCTCCACAGCCGCCGCGGAGCGGGCGCCAGTCCACAGGCGGAGGTGGGGCGGGCCTCCGGGCCGGTGCGCACCGGTAGGATCGGGCACCATGGTCGAACTGGACTTCTCCGAGCAGCTCTCCTCCCTCCGCGAGACGTTCGGCAACATCCGCTCGGTGGTCGACGTCGACCGCCTGCAGCAGGAGATCGCCGAACTCAGCGAGCAGGCGGGCGCCCCCGACCTGTGGGACGACGTCGAGCACGCGCAGCAGGTGACGAGTGCGCTGTCCCACCGCCAGGCGGCACTGCGCAAGATCACCGACACCGAGCAGCGCATCGACGACCTCGAGGTCCTGGTCGAGATGGCGAACGAGGCCGACGACGAGGAGTCCGCGGTCGAGGCCCAGGCCGAGCTCAAGGCGATCCAGAAGACCATGGGCGACCTCGAGGTGCAGACCCTCCTCGACGGCGAGTACGACGACCGTCCGGCGGTCATCACGATCCGTGCCGGGGCGGGTGGTGTCGACGCCGCCGACTTCGCCGAGATGCTCCTGCGCATGTACCTCCGGTACGCCGAGCAGCACGGCTACAAGACCACCGTGATGGACACCTCCTACGCCGAGGAAGCCGGGATCAAGTCCGCCACGTTCGAGGTCGACGCGCCGCACGCCTTCGGCACCCTGTCCGTCGAGGCCGGCACGCACCGCCTCGTGCGGATGTCGCCGTTCGGCGCGGCCGGCAAGCGCCAGACGTCGTTCGCCGCGGTCGAGGTCATCCCGCTCATGCCCGAGACCGAGGTCATCGACATCCCCGAGAACGACATCCGGGTCGACGTCTTCCGGTCCTCCGGCCCCGGTGGGCAGTCGGTCAACACGACCGACTCCGCGGTCCGCCTGACCCACATCCCGACCGGCACCGTCGTCTCGATGCAGAACGAGAAGTCGCAGATCCAGAACCGCGCCGCGGCCATGCGGGTCCTGCAGTCGCGCCTGCTGCTCCTGAAGAAGGAGGAGGAGAACGCGAAGAAGAAGGAGCTCGCCGGCAACATCACGGCGAGCTGGGGCGACCAGATCCGCTCCTACGTGCTGGCGCCGTACCAGATGGTCAAGGACCTCCGGAGCGAGCACGAGGTCAACAACCCGTCCGCGGTCTTCGACGGCGACCTCGACGGCTTCATCAACGCGGGCATCCGCTGGCGCAAGCAGGGCGGCGATTCCTGAGCGTCCTCGTGGGGGAGCTGAGCCGCGCGCCTCGGTTGACTTCCGGTCCGGCCGACCTACCCTGATCCGGTCATGATCAAATTCGACCAGGTCACCAAGGTCTACTCGGGCAACCCGAGTCCGGCGCTCGACGACGTCTCCCTCGAGATCCTCAAGGGGGAGTTCGTCTTCCTCGTGGGCGCGTCCGGTTCCGGCAAGTCCAGCTTCCTGCGCCTCGTGCTCAAGGAGGAGAAGCCCTCGCGCGGGCAGATCCACGTGCTCGGCCAGCGGCTCGGTGCCCTGTCGTCGCGCAAGGTCCCGTACTTCCGGCGCAACCTCGGCGTCGTCTTCCAGGACTTCCGTCTCCTGCCGAACAAGAACGTCTTCGACAACGTCGCGTTCTCGCTGCAGGTGATCGGCAAGAGCAAGGGCTTCATCAGCGAGGCCGTGACGGACGTGCTCAAGCTCGTCGGCCTGGCCGGCAAGGCGACGCGCATGCCGCACGAGCTGTCCGGTGGTGAGCAGCAGCGCGTCGCGATCGCGCGCGCCGTCGTCAACAAGCCGGCGGTCCTGCTCGCCGACGAGCCCACCGGCAACCTCGACCCGACCACGTCGGCCGGGATCATGGCGCTCCTCGAACGCATCAACCAGGGAGGCACCACCGTGCTCATGGCGACGCACGACGCCAGCATCGTGAACCAGATGCAGCGACGGGTCATCGAGCTGTCGAACGGCACGGTGCTGCGCGACGAGCAGTCGGGCGGGTACCAGACCCAGGCGGTCCCGGTCCAGCGCAGCGCCGCGGTGTCGAACACCACGGGCATCCAGACGATCCCGGGACTCATCCGATGAGGCTCGGGCTCGTCATGTCCGAGGTCGGCTCGGGCCTGCGGCGCAACGCGTCGATGGTCGTGTCGGTCGTCCTCGTGACCTTCATCTCACTGACCTTCGTCGGCACCGCGATCCTGCTGCAGATGCAGATCAACCAGATGAAGGGCTACTGGTACGACCGGGCCCAGGTGGCGGTCTACCTCTGCACCGACACCGACACCACGGGCAACTGCACGGGCGCCAAGGCGACCGACGACCAGCGCGAACAGGTGCAGGCACAGCTCGACTCGTCGACGCTCAAGCCCTACATCGAGAAGACCTACTACGAGGACCAGGACCAGGCGTTCACCCGGTTCAAGCAGCAGTTCAAGGACTCGCCCGCCACGGAGTTCGTCAAGCCCGAGTACCTCAACGAGACCTTCTGGGTGAACCTGAAGAACCCGTCGCAGGCCGACGTCCTCGTCGAGAGCCTGTCGAAGGTCGCCGGCGTGCAGAGCGTGGTCGACCAGCGGGGCTACCTGCAGCCGATCTTCAACCTGCTCAACGCCTCGTCGTACACCGCGATCGGCATCGCCTCGCTCATGCTCGTCGCCGCGGTGCTGCTCATCGCGACGACGATCCGGCTGTCGGCGTTCAGTCGACGGCGCGAGCTCGGGATCATGCGACTGGTGGGCGCGTCGAACCGCTTCATCCAGACACCGTTCGTGCTCGAGGGGGTGATCGCCGCCGCCATCGGGGCGGTCCTCGCCGGTGGTGCGATCACCGCGGTCGTCTGGTTCTTCGTGCGGAACTACCTGGCGCGACGGTTCTCCGGGACGGCGTTCATCGGCATGAGCGACGCTGCCGTGGTCGTCCCGGCGGTCATCGTCATCGGTGTCCTGCTCGCCGGGGTCTCAGCGTCCATCGCGATCCGACGGTACCTGCGCGTCTGATCCTCCTGCGGACACCCGGACGGGACCGACGCGCCAGGGCGGACACGCCCAGGAAGGTGCGCGGCCCCGTCCGTGTTCACTAGGCTGTAGGGCTGCACACCGGCAGCGAGCAGAGCACGGCACCGGTCGTGCCGTCGGGACACCCCGGCAGCGACCGTTCGGAGGGAACCACCATGGCGAAGGAACGCGGCGAGAAGATCGTGGCGACCAATCGTCGCGCGCGCCACGACTACCTCATCGAGGACACGTACGAGGCGGGCATGGTGCTGTCCGGCACCGAGGTGAAGTCCCTGCGTGAGGGTCGTGCCTCGCTCGTCGACGGCTACGCGTTCATCGACAAGGGCGAGGCGTGGCTCGACGCCGTTCACATCCCCGAGTACACCGAGGGCACCTGGAACAACCACGCACCCCGGCGCAAGCGGAAGCTCCTGCTGCACAAGCAGCAGATCGTGAAGATCTCGCACAAGACGGCACAGGGTGGCTACACGCTCGTGCCGCTGCAGATCTACTTCCACGACGGACGCGCCAAGGTCGAGATCGCGGTCGCGAAGGGCAAGCGCGAGTTCGACAAGCGCCAGACCCTGCGCGAGAAGACCGACAAGCGCGAGGCCGAGCGGGCGATGCGCTCGCGCAACCGGCTCGGCGACTGACCGTGACAATCCACCCCTCGGTCGTCTAGACTGAGGGACTGCTCCTCCGGGAGCACCGCTCCTCCGGGAGCGTTGGCAACTCAACAGCGTGACAGCGGCTCGCTCGGTTCGGCCTGTACGGGGATGATCGGTTTCGACATTGCCTGTGCGCCGACGGGAAGCGGGCCGAGGACCCACGGTCATCTCGTGAACGATCCGTGGAAAACAACAAGTGCCAATTCCAAGCGCACTGACTTCGCTCTCGCTGCGTAAGCAGCCCAGCACATGAAGTCCGTCGGCCAGGTGATCGTCTTCTAACCTGAGTTCCGGCGTCATCCAGAGGACTTGCTGCACGGTTGCGCCTCAGGGCCGTGTGGGACTTGCACTGAGACTGGGCCCGTCGTCCTAGAAGCCGGTAGCAAAGGACGGGGCCGAGCAGAACGCATCATCCGGATACGCCCGTAGAAGACGTCGAACTGCAGCGATGGACGGGGGTTCGATTCCCCCCATCTCCACCACCTGCCGACCGTCCGATCCGCTGTCACGCTGTTGCCGTCGCCCGGCACCACCGAACGCCCCGGCGTCGTCCCCACGGACGGCACCGGGGCGTTCGCCGTTCGCGCCGTCAGAAGTCGAACAGGTTCGCCCGGAGGCCCCCGTCGCCGTACTCGCTGCGCAGGACGCCGCGGCGCCGGAGCGCGGGGACGAGGTCGCCCGTCATCCGGTACACCTGTGCCGGGTGCAGGTCGCCCGACAGGATCACGCCGTCGTTGTCGGCGTCGGTACCGAGTTCCTCGACGAAGTCGGCGAACTCCTCGGCGGTCCCGACGAAGCCCTCGCGCGTGCTGATCCGCCCCAGCCGTGCCTTCCGCGTGAGCAGCTCGCGCAGGGGTGCGTCCGGGGTGTCACCGAGGAGCCCGCGGATCGTGCCGGCGGAGACGTGCTCGCCGAAGGTGCCGTCCGGGATCGGTGCGTCGAGGTCGAGCGCGAGCAGGTCGGTCTCGGAGTCGCTCGACCAGGCCACCGCCGCCGCACGGAGCTCGGCGTCCGACGGGTGCGCGGACACGGCGACGAGCCGGTCGGCCTCCTCGGGCGAGGACACCACGACGGGCTTGAGGACGAACAGCACCCGGACGTCCTCCGGACGGCGTCCGGCCTCGGTCGCGGCGGCGTGCACACGCGCCCGGTAGTCCCGGACCGCAGCGGACGTCAGCGGTGCGAGCGCGAGCTGCACGTCGGAGTGCGTGCCCGCGAAGCCGAGTCCACGTCCCGAGCCGCCGGGGGAGACCACGACGGGGTCGCGCTCGAGCGGCAGCGCGTTCAGCGGGCCGTCGGCGGTGAAGTACGTGCCCTCGTGGTGGAACGCGTCGAGTGCGTCCCCGTCCGCGAAGTGCCAGGAGGAGCGGTCCCCGACGTACCCGTCGCCCCACGAGTGCCACAGCCGGCGCAGCAGGGTGATCCACTCCTCGGCGCGGTCGTACGCGGCGTCGTGCGGCAGCGGGGCGGCGCCGACGTGCCGGGCGCTGCCGGTGTCGGTGACGACGTTCAGTCCGAACCGGTCGGAGGACAGGTGCGCGAGCGTGGCGGCCTGCCGGGCGGCCAGGTACGGCGGCGTGATGCCCGCGTTCACGGTCGGCACGATCCCGATGTGCGACGTCGCCGCGAACAGGTACGGCGCGAGCAGGAGCGGGTCGTGCTTCGGGCCGCCGTACGCCTGGCGGATCCGCAGGTCCAGGGTCGCCGGGTTGCCGAGCGAGATCGCGTCCTCGGCGATGACGAGGTCGAGGCCGGCCTGCTCCAGCGCGCGCACGGACTGCTGGTAGAGGTCGGGCTTCGTCCAGTCGTGGCCCCAGTCCCAGTCCGCACGACCCCATGCCTGCGGGCCGAACCCGCGCGAGAAGAAGTACCCGACGTGCTGCAGTGCGCCCATCGTCAGAGGTCCTCGGACAGGACGTGCGCCTGCGGGACGGTGTGCGCGAGCGCCGCGACGTCCGGCACGGAGGCGGGACGCGCCTCCCTGCCGTCGCCCGGGACCGACGTGACGGCCCCGCCGGACGCGGGGCGCGCCTCCCGGCCGTCGCCGGCGGCCGACGTGACGGCCCCGCCGGACGCGGCGCCCTGACCGAGTGCGCGCACCGCGGCGAGCCCGCGCTCGACGTCGCGGATGATGTCGGCGACGTCCTCGATGCCGACCGACAGCCGGAGCAGGCCGTCGTCGATGCCCATGTCCGCGCGCTCGGCCGCGGTGCGGCCCGCGTGCGTGGTGGTCGCGGGGTGCAGGACGAGCGTGCGCACGTCGCCGAGGTGGGTCATCCGGCTGATGAGCTGCACGGCGTCGGTGAAGGCGCGTGCCGCCGGCTCGCCGCCGGCGAGCGTGAAGGCGAAGACGGAGCCGGCTCCGCGAGGCAGGTAGCGCTGGGCGAGGTCGTGGTACGGACTGGAGGCGAGACCCGCGT
Organism: Curtobacterium sp. UCD-KPL2560; assembly: GCF_001705035.1. Taxonomy (GTDB): domain Bacteria; phylum Actinomycetota; class Actinomycetes; order Actinomycetales; family Microbacteriaceae; genus Curtobacterium. The sequence continues at coordinate 11,806 of NZ_MCIG01000025.1, forward strand.
GGTCGACGCTCGTCACCTCCGGCTGTGCCTCCAGGAAGGACGCGACGGCCAGCGCGTTCGCGCTGTGCCGTTCGACGCGCAGGCTGAGCGTCTCGATGCCCTGGCGGAGCAGGAAGGCGTTGAAGGGGGAGGGCGATGCCCCGATGCGGGCGGCGACGACGTCGCGGGCGAAGACCACGAACGCGCGCCGGCCGTACCGCTCGACGTAGCTCTGCCCGCCGAGCGACGGCTCCGGCTGCGTGAGGTGCGGGAAGCGGCCGGGCTCGGCGCCCCAGTCGAACCGGCCGCCGTCGACGACCAGGCCGCCGAGCCCGGCGCCGTGGCCGGACAGGAACTTCGACGCCGAGTGCACCACGATGTCGGCGCCGTGCTCGACCGGGCGGACGAGGTACGGGGTCGCGAGCGTGTTGTCGACGATGAGCGGGACGCCGGCGCGGTGCGCGGTGTCCGCGACGCCGGTCACGTCGAGGACGTCGTTCTTCGGGTTCGGGATCGTCTCGGCGAAGAACGCCTTCGTGTTCGGTCGGACGAGCCGGGACCACTCGTCGAGGTCGCGCTGGTCCGACACGAAGTCGACGTCGATGCCGAGCCGGCCGAGGTTCTGGACGAGCAGCCCCTTGGTGCCCTCGTAGATGCTGCGGGCGCTGACGACGTGGTCGCCGGCCTGGAGGACACCGAGGAACGCGATCGTCGCGGCGGCCTGCCCGCTGCCGACCAGGATCGCCTCGGGACAGCCCTCGAGCAGGGCCACGCGGCGCTCGACGTCGGCGTTCGTGGGGTTGCCGAGGCGGGTGTAGGTGTAGCCGTCGTCCGTGCCCGCGAAGCGGTCCCGAGCCTGCTCGAAGTCGTCGAACAGGAACCCGGACGACATGTGGATCGCGGGGACCCGTGCGCCGTGTGCGGTGTCGGGCAGGAACCCGCCGTGCACCTGTTCGGTGGCGAAGCCGTGCTCGTGCGCCATGGGGTCCCTCCGTGAGCTGGTGGTGGTCCCGGTACTCTCGCAGGCCGTCGTGCGCTGCGGGGTGTCTGCGACCTCCGGTTACGTGGCCGGGGCGGCGTGGTGCCCGGCGAGGCGGTCGCGGTCGCCGGTGTGGTCGGCGAGGACGGCGGCGAGCCGCGCCGCGAACCCGTCGGCGAGCGGCGACGGCAGTGTGTCGACCGCGAACCAGCGCACGTCGTCGCTCTCGTCGCTCACGACGGTCGCGGCGGCCGGATCCACCTCGGCCACGAACCCGACGTCACGGTGCGCCGCGCAGGCGAACCCGTCGTGCAGCGCGTGCCGGTCGAGGTCGGCGATGCCCGTGTCCACCAGCTCGAGGTCGGCGATCCCGGACTCCTCGCGGGTCTCGCGGCGGGCGGCTGCGGCGAGGTCGACGTCGTCCGGCTCGAGGTGCCCGCCGAACTGCACCCAGAACCCGCCCTTGCGGTGCAGGCAGAGCAGGACCTGCCGGTGGTCGGGGGAGAGCACGAAGCAGGACGCGGTCAGGTGCTCCGGCCGCCCGTCACGCCGGAGGGCCGTGTCGCCGTGGGTCCGCACGAAGTCGGCGAAGTCCGCGGCGAGCGGATGGTGGCTGGACCCGAGGGCGGTGAGGACGACGTCGACGTGCACGGTCCCATCCTGCTCGCTCTGCGGGCCGGGTCAGACCAGTGCCCGCACCCCGGCCGCGATCGTGTCCCACACCGCGAGCAGGGGTTCCCGGGCGAGCCACACCGCCAGCGTGTTCCCCGCCAGGAACAGCACGAACCAGCCCACCGCGGGCACCCGCATCTCGGCGGCGGCGATGTGGAAGTCCGTCTGCACCCGGGCCCCGGTCAGCAGCCAGCGCGCCACCTGCACGACCGAGCGCAGACCGTCGACGACGAAGAGCGCCCCGACGGCGGCGACGACGAGCACGGTGGCCTCGGACGGGCGCAGTGCCACCCAGAGCGCGAGCGCGTCGAACCCGACGACGACGAGCAGGCCGAACCAGTTGCGGACGAAGGCGAGCGCCACGAGCCCGATCACGGCGAGCACCGCCACGGGCAGCCACCGCGACCCGTCGAGGACCCCGGTGAGCAGCAGCACGCCGGCCCACACCGGTGCGCTGTAGCCGGCGAACAGGTTCAGGACGCGGACGAGCCACCGGACGGCACCGGGCACCCGGCCGAGCCGGACCCAGGCCTCACCCGAGCCGTCGGCGTGCAGGTCGATCCGGTCGATGCGGCCGCCGAACGGCACGACGACGACGCAGTGTCCGACCTCGTGGGCGATGGTGGCCGCGATCCGGGCGACCCGGCCGACGAACGGCACGAACGGCAGGACTGCGCCGACGAGGACGGCGATGAACACGAGGGAGGGCGTGGCGGAGGTCAAGGCACCAGGATGGCAGGCCTGCCGATGACGGCGCTGGACGGGTCGTGACGAGCGTGACGCCGCGCGGACCGGAGCGGCCGCTCCGGGTCCCGGTCCGGTCAGGCCCCGGACAGCGTCGAGACGACCACGAGCACGAGCGTCGCGACGACGACGAGCCCGGTCGTCGCGGCGACGACCACCGTCACCCGGTTGGTGTTGCTGTGCCGGGCCATCGGACCGTCACCGACCCCGCCGCGTGACGCGGCTTGTCGACCTCGAACCCGTGCTGCAGCGCGAGCTCCCGGGCGAGCATCTGGAGCGGCACGACCGCCTCGACCGGACCCCACGGCGCGAGGTCGCGGCCCCACGCCAGGCCGGTCGTCCCGCCCGGGCGTGCCGGTCCCGTCGTCGTGAGACCACCCGGAGCGGACAGGACGGGGACGTCCGAGTCCTCGCCGCCGATCGTCACGACGAACCCGCCGTGCGCCCGCACGTGGGCGACGGCGGTCTGCAGGCGTCGGTCGCCGTGGTCGACGACCAGCACCGGGGTGCCCTCGTCGACGCGTGCGAGCAGGCCGTGCTGCAGGTCGCCGGCCGGGTGCGCCTCCGCCCACCGGCCGCTCAGCTGGGTGAGCTTCAGGGCGCCCTCGGCGGCGTACGGGAGGCCGGGGCCGCGTCCGGTGAGCAGGAACCCCGGGGCGTCCCGCACGGTGGCGGCGAGCAGCGGGATCCGCTCGGCGGCCACGGCGGCGGCCGCGCTCATCCGGTCGGGCAGCTCCGCGAGGTCCTCGACGAGTGCGGTCGCCCGGGCCGTGTCGAGGCGTCCGGAGGCCACCAGCGCGGACAGCACGGTCGTCACGCCGACCACGACCTGCGCGGTGAAGCGCTTCGTCGCGACGACGCCGACCTCGGGCCCGGTGTGGCAGTCGAGCACGGCGTCGGCGCGGCGGGCGAGGGACGAGTGCACGTCGTCCGTGAGCGCGAGGACCGGGTGCCGCGGGTCGAGCTGGTCGAGGGCCCGCAGGACGTCGGCGGTCTCACCCGACCCGTCGATCGCGAGGACCAGGGTGCCGTGCCCGAGGACCACCTGCTCGGCCTCGCTCGCGACGACGACGTCGGTCGGGACCCCGCCGAGCGTGCGGATCGTGCCCGCGACCACCTGCCCGGCGTGCAGGGACGTCCCGCACGCGACGACCGCCAGTCGCCGGAAGGCCGGCAGCCCGAGACCGGCCCAGGTGCTGCCGTCGACCGTGCGGTGCCGGAGGCGGGCGAGCAGGTCGCGGGCGACGGCGGGCTGCTCGGCGATCTCCTTCGCCATGTGGTCGGGGTGGTGGCCGCGGTCCGGCGTGACGGCGGCGAACGGGGACGGCGTCGGGAACGGCACCGGGACGGCGATCCCCTCGGAGGACCACGCCCACGCCTCGCCGAGCTCGACCACGTCCCCGTCGCGCAGCGGGACGAAGGTCTCGCACCAGGCGGCGATCGCACCGACGTCGCTCGCCGCGAAGTCGCCGCGGTCGGACCGCCCCACGACGAGCGGCGACCCGTTCGCCGCCGCGACCATCCGGCCGTCCCGGGCGTCCAGCACGACGAGCGCCCACGACCCCTCGAGCTGGGCGGTGGCGAGCTGCACGGCGAGCATGAGGTCCGGGTCCACGACGAGGGCTCGCTCGACGAGGTGGGCGATGACCTCGGAGTCGACGTCCGAGGTGAAGACGTGCCCCTGTCGCTCGAGCACGGTGCGCAGCCGCCGGGCGTTGTCGACGACGCCGTCGTGCACGATGCTGACCCGGCCGGTGCAGTCGGCGTGCGGGTGCGCGTCCGCCTCGCGCACCGGCCCGTGCGTCGCCCGCCGCACGTGCCCGATCCCGACGCCGGTCGACGCGTCGGAGGCAGGCACGGTGCCCGACCGGCCGGCCAGCCGCGTGCGCAGGTCACCGACACGGGTCAGGGTCCGCGTGGTCGCGATCCGTCCCGCCGCGGTCCGCACCGCGACACCGACCGAGTCGTGCCCGCGGTGGTCCAGCCGCTCGAGGCCGTCGAGCAGGAAGGGCGTCGCGTCGTCGGTGACGCGCGCCGCGATGATGCCGCACATCTGGGGTCCGTTCGCAGGGAGGGGACTCCTGGTGGAGCCGGAGGTCGGCACCGACCGCCGCCGGGTCGGCCGCGCGTCCGGGACCGTCGGGCGGTCCGGGCCCGTCCTCGGATCAGGCGAGGACGGACGACGGGTCCGCGGGTCGACGGTTCGGGTACCGGACGGGGTACGCGGGCCTGCCCTCGGGGGAGGGCACGGCGGTCGGTGCACCAGAAGGGTCCCGCGGACGGCACGGCCCTGACAACGGCGACCACCGCCTCTTGCGGTTCACCGCGCTCGCGGTGCGACCGGGCAGGACCCGGTGCGGACTCCCGCAAGGCGACCCACGTCGTCGACGGGGCGGGACGACGGAACGGGAGGCCCGGTACCAGCTGGTACCGGGCCTCCCGTTCCGTCGTGTGGTCGCGTCCACCGCGACCCGCGCCGATCAGGTGAGCAGCGCGACCAGGTGCGAGCGCGAGCGCGCACCGACCTTGCGGTAGATCTGCGTGAGCCGCAGCTCCACCGTGCGCTGCGACATGAACAGCGACGACGCGATCTCGCGGTTGCGGAACCCCTCGGTGACCTTCTGCACGACCGCACGCTCCTCGGCGGTCAGCGAGGTGAGCACCGTGGACGCGTCCGGGGCGCTGCGCGGCGCACCCGCGTCCTGTGCGGAGGCGACGGGACCCGAGCGGAACGCCGACAGCGCACCGGAGGCGGGCATCGCCGCCGTCGGCGCCGGCGTCACGAGCGGACGGCGCAGGCCGGCCGCCTCGTACGCCGCGGCCGCCGCCGCTCCCAGCCGGGGACGCTCGGCGGCGGAGGCGATCGCCGCGAGCGCCGCGAACGTGCGAGCACGCTCGTACGGCGAGTCGTGCGGCTGGAACAGCTCGAGCGCACGTCGACGGGCGGTGTCACGCGTGGCGTCGTCGGCCACGAGCGCCAGGCTCCTGGCCAGCACGAGCGCGCCCCAGCGGGACGGGCGGGCGTGGTGGTCCGCCGCGAGGCGCGCCGTGACGGCGCGCGCGTCGTCCGTGCGGCCCAGTCGGACGTTCGCCTCGACGAGGTCCCCGAGGTGCCGCAGCACGGTCGGGTTCCGCAGCGGTCGGGCGATGGCGTCGGCCGCCTCGAGGGCGACCACGGCCTCCTCGGCCCGGCCGTCGAGCAGCAGGATCCGCCCGCGGAGCGCGTGCAGCCGGGCGGTGGTCGCCCAGAGCAGGTTCGTCGTGCGCAGTGCCAGGCAGCGGTCGATCACCTCGAGCGCGTCCTGTGAACGGCCCTCGGCGAAGTGCCGCCACGCCACCGCGATCGCCCGGGACGGTGCCGGTTGACGGGGTCCCGCCCCGGCGCCGTCCTCCCACGCGTCGATCGCGCGGAGCGCCTGCCGGTAGTTGCCGGACCGGAGCTCGTTCTCGGCGGTCAGGTACCGGGCCACCTCGGTCCACACGGCCCGTGTCTCCATGCTGCGGGCCAGGACGAGCGCGAACACCCGTCGGGCGCTGCGGTACCGCTCCGCGGTGCTCAGGGCGTGCGCCACGAGGAGCAGGCCCGGGTCCGAGAGCGCGAGCAGCTCGGCGGTCGCCAGACCGTCGTACAGCTCGGTGTCCGGCGGGAGGGTCCCGTCGAGCGCCGCGACGAAGCAGCCCACGGCGCGGACGATCTCGACGGTGTGCGGCGACAGCGGGACGTCGAGCGCGTCGACCCGTGCGAGCAGGTCACGTGCCTGGTCGAGGTCCCACGTCTCGGCGCGGAAGCTCGCCACCATGGCGAGCAGTCCGGCGACGGCCCCCGCCTCGGCCGCGTCCGGCCCCACCGGGACGAGCAGCTCGTCGGCGTGCACGGTCTCCCCGCGCAGGTACTGCACGGAGTAGAGCAGCCGGAGCCGACGGACCTCGTCCTCGGTGTGCCGGAACGGTCCGATCGCGGCGAGGTACCGGGCGGCCAGACCGAGCAGGCGGTTGCCGAGCAGGAGTTCGACGACCCGGAGCAGTGCCGACCGCTCCAGCTCGCTGCCCGAGCCGACGTGGAGTGCACGCTCGGCGAGGGCGACGGCCGCCTGCGGGGCGCCGTCCGACACGTACCCGGCCGCGGCGTCGAGCAGGGCGACGACGTCGGGGACGTCGTCGACGAAGCTGCGGTGCCACGCGGCGGCACGCGGGTCGGCGGTGGCGCTCGCCGCGGCCAGCTCGGCGTGCGCGGCCCGACGTGCCCGGGCGGGCATGCGCCAGTACAGGACCGAGCGGACCAGGGGGTCGCGCACGGTCACGGTCTGCCCGCGCACCGTGACGAGGCCGGCGTCCGCCAGCTCGTCGAGGGCGTCGCGGTCCCAGCCGGCCGTGCGGGCGACGGGCACGAGGGCGAGCCGCGCGAGGACGTCCAGATCTCGTCCCGCGTCGGTGCCGAGCAGACCGTCGTCGATCCGTCGTGCGGTGATCGCCTCGGCCGTCGCGGTCGGGCGCAGGGGCAGCACGACGGGCTCCGTGCCCGTCAGCTGGTCGCGACCGAGCACGTCCAGCTGCTCGCGCAGGGCACCGGGGTTGCCGCCGGTCTCCTCGGCGAGGACGGTCAGGACGCCGTCGTTCGCGTCGGACGGCGCCATCGTGCGTGCCGCCGCGAGGGCGTCGTCGGCACCGAGCGGCTCGAGCCGCAGGGTCGGCAGCGCCGCCAGCGGGCTGGTGGCCGGGACCGAACGGACCGTCACGACGAGCCGCAGCGCGGTCCCGGCGAGACGACCGGCGAGGAACGCGATGAGCTCCTGGCTCTCGGCGTCCATCAGGTCGAGGTCGTCGACGAGCACGAGCGTCGGCGGCAGGGTCAGCGTCTGCACGGCCTCGAGGAAGTCGTGCGCTGCCGCGAGACCGGAACCGGCCGTCCCGCTGGCGGTCTGCGGGGCGCCGGGTGCCGTGGTGTCCGCGGTCGCCGCGGCGTTCGCCTGCAGGAGCAGGGCGATGTGTGCCGAGGCGCGCGGGTCGTCGAGCGCGGTGAACAGGGACGTCACGCCGGCCAGGGGCCAACGGGACTCGCTCCCGTTGCCTCCGACCCGCACGACGGGGAGGGCGACGCGGTCTGCGACCGCGCCGAGGACGCTGCTGCGTCCGGAACCAGGGTCGCCGACGACGACCATCGCTGACTCACGAGGGAGTGCAGCGAGGGTCGCGATCCGGTCGACCTCGAGACGGCGACCGGTGAGTGCCATGACTCACCGGCCTCCGGGTCCGGGGACGGATGCGGCGGCGGGGACCCGTGCAGCGACACGGCGGGGAGCCGTGGCGACGGGGGACCGGTCGGCGGCACGGCGGGTGACCGTGACGACCGACGGACGTGTGGCGGCGACGGAGCGCGCGCCGTGGATGTCGATGATGTGATGCGGAGCACGAGTGAGGGTGCACTCGGTTCCGCGCGGGAACGATGAAGCCATCGTCTGTACCACCCCTCGGGTTAGGGTTTCGGGACGAAACACGACCGGTCCGGCCCTGCGCCCGGTCTAGGGAACCCGGCGCGTGGTGGACCTGTCGTCAGCGAGACTGTAACCCAGGTCGGAGCCTCGTTCGAGGGGGCCGACGCCCGGCGGCCCCGGCCCGTTGTCCCCAGTCCGGGGGGTGCTGCCGTGTGGTCCGGATGGAGCGCTCCGGCGGCCTCCACCTGAGTCGGGGTACAGCTGATCGGTGCACTCGGTGCAGGCAGGCGCGCCCGTCCGGGACGGCCCTCGTGCGGGGGGTCGGACGGGGTACGCGGTGGCTGCGCGGGTGCGGTCGCGTCCGACCGGGACCGGTCGGTTCGGCTGACAGCGGAACGGTCTGTCCGCGTGGGGACGCAGTGCGCTTCCCGGCGAGTCGCACGGGACCGGTGCCGGGGATCGGCGACCGGCGGTCGGCACCGGAGTCGGTGGTCGGCGCCCCCGTCGGCGGTCTCCGGGGTGCCGGTGGGTCGCCCCGGAGGATCGCGTCAGCGGCTGACGACGGCGACGACCGCGTCGTGGACGAGGCCGTTCGTCGCGAGGGCGCTGCCGTGCCAGGGGCCGGGGTCACCGTCGAGCGAGGTGAAGCGGCCGCCGGCCTCCTCGACGATGGGCACGAGCGCGGCGATGTCCCACGGCTTGAGGTCGGGCTCGCCGGCGACGTCGAGGACGCCCTCGGCGACGAGCATGTACGACCACATGTCCCCGTAGGCCCGGGTGCGCCACACCTGGCGGGACAGGTCGACGAGGGCGTCGAGGCGGTCGTCGTCGTCCCACTGCTGCAGGCTGTTGTAGCTGAGGCTCGCGTCGGCCAGGTCGGCGACGCCCGAGACGCGGAGCGGGCCGTCGGTCGAGTGTGCACCGAGCCCCTCGGCCGCCCACCAGCGCTTGCCGAGGGCCGGCGCGCTCACGACGCCGAGCACCGGCCGGCCGTCGACCGCGAGCGCGATGAGGGTCGCCCAGACGGGGACGCCGCGCAGGTAGTTCGCGGTGCCGTCGATCGGGTCGACGACCCACTGGCGGTGCCCCTCGCTCGTCGCCTCGGCACCGGTGTCGGCGGTCGTCTCCTCGCCGAGGAAGGCGTCGTCGGGACGCTCGGCGGCGAGCCGCTCGTGGAGGGCCCGCTCCACGGCCTGGTCGGCGTCCGTGACGTGCGTGCTGTCGGCCTTGGTCGTGACGTGCAGGTCCGCCGCGCGGAACCGCTCGAGGCTGATCGCGTCGGCGGTGTCGGCGAGGGAGCGGGCGAAGTCCAGGTCGGCGCTGAGGTCCACGTCGTCAGCGTAGCGGCCGGGCCCGGTGCGACCGTGGTGCGCTCGCGGTCGCTCAGGCGGCCACGACCGCTTCCTCCTCGAGCCGGCTGACGGCGCGGTCACGCGCGATCCGGGTGCGGCGCGCGGCGAGGCCGTGCACGAGGGCGCCGAGCAGGACCGCGACCACGAGCCAGAGGGCGAGCACCAGGGACGCGCGGCCGAGGGAGGCGCCCGGGAAGTACACGAGGTCCTGGGCGGCCTCGAGCCAGGCGGCACCGCTCCAGAAGGTGTTCAGCGCGGCGAAGAACCCGGGCTGGAAGGTCGGCTGGAAGATCCCGCCGGAGCTCGTGAAGTTGAGCATCACGAAGAGCATCGTCAGGACCGGGGTCGTCCACCGGCCGAGCAGCGGGTGCAGACCGACGCCGAGGGCGATGATCACCGCGTCGTACAGCCAGGCGAACAGGAAGACCTGCCAGCGGTGGTCCGGGACCACGCCGTACACGGGCCCGGCGACGACCGTGCCGATGCCGGCGACGACCGCGGCGGTCGCGGCGCCGACGACGGCGGTCCACACCGCGCGGAAGCGGGTGGCGAACGCGGCGACGGCGATCGCCGAGGCGTAGCCGCCGACGCTCAGGCCGACGAGCATGAAGAACAGTCCCTGGCCGGTGGGGTCCTGGTCGCCGGTGGGGACGACGTCCCGCACGGCGAACGGCAGGTGCTGCGCGTAGGCGATCGGGAGGAACACCTTCTGCGCCGCGGTGGCGGTCGTCTCGCTCGCGGCGGTCGAGACGTAGAGCGTCGCGCCGTCGGTGCCCGGGGCGTACACGGCGGCGAGTTCGCGGTCGCGCACCTGCCGCTCGGCCTCGGCGGTCGAGTGCACGACGTGCGCGACGAGCTTGCCGTCGGACCCGTCGGTCACGGACTGCGCGAACACCTGCGTGGCGGCGCCCTGGCCGACGATCCCCACGGGGAGCTCGTGCGGCGACGGCGCGTGGAAGGCGCCGAGGTACGCCAGTGCCATGCCGACCGCGAGGAACAGCGGCACGAGGATGTGCGACCCGAAGCCCCGCAGCGAGCGGCCGAGGTGCTCCGGACGCAGCGCGGACGGCGTGGACGGGCGGCGCGGAGGCCGTGGCGCGGCGTGCTCGGCGTGGTGGGTCGGCGAGCGGGGGCCGTCCTCGGGGGCGACGATCAAGTTGTACTTTGCAACTTCAGACACGAGGGTCGACTGTACACCCGCGGGCGTCCCGGCACCGGGCCGGCGTCAGGGCACCCGGAACGACGCCCGCCCGACGTCCGGACACCCGGGGGACCCCCGGAGCCGCGGCCGGACCTCGGACGACGCCCGGCCGCGGTCAGACGGTGCCGGGGTCGTCCGCGCCCATGCCGGTGAGCAGCGCACGAAACGAGTCGAGCCGCTCGACGCCGGTCGGTCCGAGTTCGCCGTCCTGCACGCGGTCGACGATCTCCCAGTCGTGCGCCTGGGCCAACGGGATGCCGTCGGCCGGTTCGCGGACCGGGACCGCGTGCGACGCGAACGCCCGGAACACGTTGGCCGGGTCGACGTGCCCGAGGCCGAACGACCGCACGCCCGGGGTGTCGATGATCCAGCCGCCGTCCCGCACCCGCAGGGCGATCGACGACGACGAGGTGTGCCGACCGCGGCCGGTCACCGCGTTGACGACGCCCGTCGCCCGCGTCGACCCGGTCAGGGCGTTCACGAGCGTCGACTTGCCGACGCCCGAGTGCCCGACCGTGACGGTGACCTGGTCATCGAGGACCTCGTGCAGCGCGTCGAACGGCACGTCGTCGGAGCGGCTCGTGACGATGCGGAGGTCCAGGCAGGCGAAGTGCGCCAGGAACGGTGCCGGGTCGGCGAGGTCCGTCTTCGTGATGCAGAGCACCGGGTCGAGCCCGGCGTCGAACGCGGCCACGAGGTAGCGGTCGATGAGGCGCGTCCGGGGCTCCGGGTCCGCGGCGGCCACGACGATGAGCATCTGGTCGGCGTTCGCGACGATGACGCGCTCGACCTCGTCGGAGTCGTCGGCGCTGCGGCGGAGCAGCGTGCTGCGCTCGTCGACCTTGACGATCCGCGCCAGGGACCCGGGCTCGCCGGAGGTGTCGCCGACCAGCGAGACCCGGTCACCCGTGACGACCGACTTCTTGCCGAGCTCGCGGGCCTTCGTGGCCGTGATCACCCGGCCCTCGCCCGCGCTGGCCCCGAGCGAGGCGGGTGCGCCGTCGGCGACGACTGCGCCGTCGTCCGCGGTGACGAGGACGCCGAACCGGCCCCGGTCGACGTTCGTCACCCAGCCCCGGGCCGCGTCGTCGTACGAGGGACGGACCTTCGTGCGCGGCCGGTTGCCCTTCGGGTTCGGACGGATCCGGACCTTGGACTCGTACTGGCCGTACGGCTCGTCCGCCTCGGTGTCGTCGCCGTCGACGTCGTCCCACCAGCTCACCGTGCACCTCCGGACGTCGCGACGAGCTCGGCCCACAGCTCCGGGAACTGCGGCAGGGTCTTCGTGGTGCAGCCGACGTCGTCGACGGCGACGCCGTCGACGACGAGGCCGACGATCGCGCCGGCCGTCGCCATCCGGTGGTCGTCGTACGCGGCCCAGCCGCCGCCGTGGAGCTGCGCCGGTTCGATCCGCAGGCCGTCGTCGAGTTCGTGCACCGCGCCTCCGCACCGGTTGACGTCAGCCGCGAGCGCGGCGAGCCGGTCCGTCTCGTGGCCGCGCAGGTGTCCGATCCCGGTGACCTCGCTCGGTCCGTCGGCCAGCGCCGCGAGCGCGACGAGCGCCGGGGCGAGTTCGCCGCCGCGCGTCAGGTCGAGCGTCACACCCGGGAGGGAGGCGCCACCCCGGACACCGACGCCGCCGTCGACGACCAGGTCGTCGCCGTCCCGCGTCACGGTCGCCCCCCACAGGGGCAGGAGCGTCTCGAGGTCGGCCCCGACCTGCGTGGTCTCGGTCGGCCAGGTGCGGATGCGGACCGTGCCGCCCGCGACGAGCGCGGCGACCGCGAACGGCGCCGCGTTCGACAGGTCGGGTTCGATGGTCACGTCGCGCGCCGCGATCGGCCCGGGGTGCACGACCCACTCGCCGACCGACGGCTGGTCGACCCGGACGCCGCGGGCGCGGAGCGCGGCGACGGTCATGTCGATGTGCGGCAGGCTCGGCAGCCGCTCGCCCACGTGGGTGAGGTGCAGCCCCTCGGCGAAGCGCGGCGCGGACAGCAGCAGGCCGGAGACGAACTGCGAGGACGCACTCGCGTCGATGGTGAGCGCACCGCCCCGGACCGCGCCGGTGCCCGTGAAGGAGAACGGCATCGCGCCGTCGCCGTCGTCCGTGACGTCCACGCCGAGGTCGACGAGCGCCCGGATGACCGCGGCCATCGGGCGCTTCCGGGCGTAGGGGTCGCCGTCGATCGTGACCGGGCCGCTCGCGAGTGCGGCGAGGGGCGGCAGGAAGCGCATCACGGTGCCCGCGAGCCCGCAGTCGACCCGCACGCCGCCGTGCATGGGTGCGGGCGTGACGCGGAGGTCGGGGCCGTACGGGTTCGGGGCTGCGCCGGGCTCGGGGGCGACCTCGTCGACGCCGACGCCGAGCTGCCGGAGCGCGGCGACCATGAGCGCCGAGTCGCGGGAGTGCAGGGGCAGCCGGACGGTGGACGGTCCGTCGGCGAGGGCGGCGAGCACGAGCTCCCGGTTCGTCAGCGACTTCGAGCCGGGCAGGGCGACGTCGCCGCGCAGGGGCCCGCGGGCGAGGGGAGCGATCCACGGATCGGTCGGCTGGGAATGCGTCGTGTCGGCCATCGGTTCCCCAGGGTACTGAACGCACCGGGAGGACCATTGGCGACAGCAGTACTCGCACCAGCGCGGACGCGTCCGTCCCCGCTCGTGCTGCCCGCGACGTCCACCTCGCTCGGCCTAGACTGGGCCGCGATGACGACCGACGAACCGCAGGCAGCACCGCACGACCTGGTCGAGGCCACCGAGGAGCAGCTCGACGCGGTGTCCGAGGAGCGGGACGCGCTCGACGAGGACGGCGACGCGTCGTCCGCTGACGCAGACCTGTCCGGTGACGCGGACGACCTGTCCGGCGACGCAGACCTGACCGGCGACGACGACCCGCACCAGGACGCCGACGAGCCCGAGCCGGCCGACGAGAAGACCGTCTCCGAGCAGGAGCTGCGCGCCCTGTTCGAGGACCAGGCGCTGCCGTTCATGGACCAGCTGTACGGCGCCGCGATGCGCATGACCCGCAACCCGGCGGACGCGTCCGACCTGGTGCAGGAGACCTTCGTCAAGGCGTACGCCGCCTTCCGGCAGTTCCGCCAGGGCACGAACCTCAAGGCGTGGCTCTACCGGATCCTGACGAACACGTTCATCAACACGTACCGCAAGAACCAGCGGAACCCCTACCAGGGCACGATCGACGAGCTCGAGGACTGGCAGCTCGGCGGCGCCGAGAGCGTCACCCAGTCGGTCTCGGCCCGTTCCGCCGAGGCGGACGCGATCGACCACCTGCCGTCCTCCGCCGTGAAGGACGCGCTCCAGTCGATCCCCGAGGACTTCCGGATGGCCGTGTACTTCGCGGACGTCGAGGGGTTCTCGTACCAGGAGATCGCCGACATCATGAAGACCCCGGTCGGGACGGTCATGAGTCGGCTCCACCGTGGCCGCCGGCTCCTCCGTGGGCTCCTGGCCGACCACGCCCGCGAGACCGGTATCGTCCCGGACGCAGCGTCGACGGCGACGATGCGTGGACGGGGTCGCGGTGCCACGACGAATAAGGCTGCTGCGACCGCTGGTCGCACGGACGGGAAGGACGCACGATGAGCGGCTGCGACTGCTCGAAGGCGAAGGCCGAGCTCGAGGAACTCCTGCACGACGAGCTCTGCCGTGAGGACGCCGCGGACATCCGCGAGCACATGGCGAACTGCGAGGACTGCACGAGCGAGCACCGCGTCGGCGTCGTCCTCATGGAGACGGTGAAGCGCGCGTGCGCCGAGACCGCCCCGGAGCAGCTGCGCTCCGAGATCCTGGCGCGCATCCGCGTGGAGCAGGCGACGCACTGACCCGGTCGGCGCGGTCGTCACACGGCGGTCCCGCTCGGTAGGGTCGGCCCATGACCCGTGCCGCAGAGTCGACCGCCACCTGGACCGACGCCGACGTCCGCGACGTCACAGCGCTCGTCCGACTGCTCGGTCACGTCGTCGACGAGCCCGCGATGCGCGGACGGCTGGAACGGCTCACGCCTGAGGCCGGCCACCGCACGTGGCTGGTCCGCGACGAGGACGGCCGTGCGGTCGCCGTCGCGGGCGCGCAGTTGACGTGGTCCTACGCGAGCGACGAGCCGACGGCGCAGCTGCTGCTGCTCGTCGTCGACCCGTCGGACAGGAGGCGCGGCACCGGTTCCGCGCTCCTCGACACGTTCGAGACGTGGGCGCGTGAGCAGGGGGCGCGTCGCCTCAGCGCCGTGTCGGCCGCCGCCACCGACAGCGCGCACCGGTTCTACCAGAAGCGCGGCTACCACGAGGCCGGGATCCGGTACACGAAGCTCGCCTGACCGGGGCGCGTCGCGTCGCGTCGCGTTGCGTTGCGTCGCGTCGCGTCCGGTCGCGTTGGGTCGCGTCCGGTCGCGCTGGGTCGCGCTGGGTCGCGTCCGGTCGCGACGCATCCCGACCACGGAGAACGCCCCGTGTCGGAGTCCCAGGGACTCCGACACGGGGCGTTCCGCATGCTCAGCGCGGTGCGCTCACGACCCCAGGGCCGTACGGATGACCTCGGCGGCCTCCTGCGCAGACCGCTTCGACGACCCGGTCGCGGGCGCGGCGCTCGCGGGACGCGACGCGACCGACAGCGGACGGCCGGCCAGGTGCGGCGACAGGTTCATGCACACGTACGGCCACGCGCCCTGGTTCTCGGGCTCCTCCTGGGCCCAGACGACCTCGGCGCCCGGGTAGCAGGCGAGCACGGACAGCAGCTCGTCGAGGGGGAGCGGGGCGAGCTGCTCGAGCCGCACCAGGGCCACGTCGGACCGGTCCTGCTTGTCGAGCTCGGTGCGGAGGTCGTGGTGCACCTTGCCCGAGTGCAGGACGACGCGGCGCACGGCTCCCTTGTCGGTCACGCGGTCGTCGTCGATGACCGGGAGGAAGGTGCCGCTGGTGAACGCCTCGACCGGGCTGGTGGCCTGGCGCAGGCGCAGCATCGCCTTCGGCGTGAACACCACGAGCGGGCGCTGCGGGCGCTCCCACGCCTGGCGACGGAGCAGGTGGAACCAGGACGCCGGGGTCGACGGGCGGGCGACGACCATGTTGTCCTCGGCGCAGAGCTGCAGGTACCGCTCGATGCGCGCCGAGGAGTGGTCCGGTCCCTGGCCCTCGTAGCCGTGCGGGAGCAGGAGCACCAGGCCGGAGCGCTGGCCCCACTTCTGCTCGGCGGACGAGATGAACTCGTCGATGACCGTCTGGGCGCCGTTCGCGAAGTCGCCGAACTGCGCCTCCCAGAGCACGAGCGCCTCGGGACGCTCGACCGAGTAGCCGTACTCGAACGCCATCGCCGCGTACTCGCTCAGCAGCGAGTCGTAGATGTACAGGCGCGCCTGGTCCTCGGTGACGTTCGCGAGCGGCAGCCACTCCTGGCCGTTCGTCCGGTCGTGGAACACCGCCTGGCGCTGCACGAACGTGCCGCGGCGGGCGTCCTGTCCGACCAGGCGGACCGGCTTGCCCTCGGTGAGGACCGACCCGATGGCCATGAGCTCCGCCATCGCCCAGTCGACGCCGCCGGAGCGGGTCATCTCGGTGCGCTTGGTGAGGAGCTGCTGCAGCTTCGGGTGCACCTGGAAGCCCGCGGGCGGGTTGCTGTGCGCGTCGCCGATCGCCCGGACGAGGTCCTCGCTGATCGCGGTGTCGTGCACCTCGACCTCGGTGTCGTCGCGCTGCGCGGTCGGACGCTCGAGACCGTCCACGGCCCCGGCGTCGTCGGCCGTCACGACGGGCATGGTGCCGGTCTGGGCCTCGTGCGTCTCGGCGAACGCGCGCTCCAGGCGGTCCTGGAAGTCGCGGTGCGCCTCGTCGTACTCCTCCTGCGTGATGTCGCCGCGACCGACGAGGGCCTCGGTGTACAGCGTGCGGACGGAGCGCTTCGCCTCGATCAGGTTGTACATGAGCGGCTGCGTCATCGAGGGGTCGTCGCCCTCGTTGTGCCCGCGGCGGCGGTAGCAGACGAGGTCGATGACGACGTCGCGGTGGAACTCCTCGCGGTACGCGAAGGCGAGCTCGGCGACGCGCGCCACGGCCTCGGGGTCGTCGCCGTTCACGTGGAAGATCGGCGCCTGGATCGTCTTCGCGACGTCGGTCGAGTACACCGAGCTGCGTGCCGACTCCGGCGGGGTGGTGAAGCCGACCTGGTTGTTGATGACGAGGTGGACGGTGCCGCCGGTGCGGTAGCCGCGGAGCTGCGACATCTGCAGCGTCTCGACCACGACGCCCTGGCCGGCCATCGCCGCGTCGCCGTGCACGAGCACGGGCAGCACGCCGAAGGTGCCGGGCGGGGTGCGGTCCTGCTTGGCGCGCACGATGCCCTCGAGCACGCCGTCGACGGCCTCGAGGTGGGAGGGGTTCGCGGCGATCGTCACCGGGATGCTCGACCCGTCGGACGCGCGGAACAGGCCCTCGGTGCCGACGTGGTACTTCACGTCGCCCGAGCCCTGGCCGGACACCGAGCCCGGGAGGGACGAGCCCTCGAACTCGCGGAAGATCTGCCCGTACGTCTTGCCGGCGATGTTCGTCAGCACGTTGAGGCGACCGCGGTGGGCCATGCCGATCGCGACCTCGTCGAGGCCGGCGCCTGCGGCGTGCTGGATGAGCGTGTCGAGGAAGGCGATGGTGGACTCGCCGCCCTCGAGCGAGAAGCGCTTCTGGCCGACGTACTTGGTCTGCAGGAACGTCTCGAACGCCTCGGCCTCGTTGAGCTTGCCGAGCACCCGGAGCTGCTCCTCCTTCGAGGGCTTCGAGTACGGGACCTCGATGTGCTCCTGCACCCAGCGGCGCTGCTCCGGGTCCTGGATGTGCATGTACTCGATGCCCACCGTGCGGCAGTAGGCGTCGCGGAGGATGCCGAGCACGTCGCGGAGCGGCGCGTTCGTGGTGCCGGCGAGGCCGCCCGTCACGAACTCGCGGTCGAGGTCCCAGAACGTCAGCCCGTGGTTCTCGATCTCGAGGTCGGGGTGCGTGCGCTGCCGGTACTCGAGCGGGTCGATGTCCGCCATGAGGTGCCCGCGGACACGGAAGCTGTTGATGAGCTCCTGCACGCGCGAGGTCTTGTTCACCCGGTGTGCGAGGTCGACGTTGATGTCGTTGGCCCACTGGATCGGCTTGTACGGGATCCGGAGCGCCGAGAAGATGCCCTCGTAGAAGCCGTGCTCGCCGATGAGTCGCTCGTGCACCTTCTTGAGGTACTCGCCCGACCCGGCGCCCTGGATCACGCGGTGGTCGTAGGTGCTCGTCAGCGTGATGGTCTTGCCGACGCCGAGCTCGACGAGCGTCTTCGTCGCGGAGCCCTGGAACTGCGCCGGGTACTCGAGCGCGCCGGCGCCGATGATGCAGCCCTGGCCCTTGGTCAGGCGCGGGACCGAGTGCACCGTGCCGATGCCGCCCGGGTTCGTCAGCGAGATCGTGGTGCCCTGGAAGTCGGACGGGGTGAGCTTGTTGTCGCGGGCGCGCTTGACGAGGTCCTCGTAGGCGCTGAGGAACTGGCCGAACGTCAGCGTCTCGGCGCGCTTGATGCTCGGGACCAGGAGGGAGCGGGTGCCGTCCTTCTTCGGGACGTCGATCGCGATGCCGAGGTTGACGTGCGCGGGCTGGACCACGAAGGGCTTGCCGTCGCGCTCGTCGTAGGAGACGTTCTGGCTCGGGAAGTCCTTGAGCGCCTCGACCATCGCCCACCCGATGAGGTGCGTGAAGGAGATCTTGCCGCCGCGGGCACGGCGCAGGTGGTTGTTGATGACGATGCGGTTGTCGATCATCAGCTTCGCCGGGATCGTGCGGACGCTCGTCGCGGTCGGGACGGTCAGCGACGCGTCCATGTTCGACGCCAGGGTCTTCGCCATGCCCCGGAGCGGGGTGGCGACGTCCTCGTGGGTCTCGTCGTGCTCGTCGGTCGCGTCGTTCGCCTCGGCCGGGATCGGCTGCGGCGTCGGCTGCCGCGAGGTCGTCTTCGCCTGGATGGGGCCGCCGGAGCGTGCCTCGCCCTGGGCGTCACCCGACTGCGCGGGTGCGGGTGCGGCCGAGGCGGTCGGTGCCGGCGTGGGGGCCGCGGTCGAGGTGGCGGACGCGGTCGGCGCGGCGGGTGCGCCCTGCGAGCGGTGGTAGCTCTCGAGGACGGGCCACCAGGACTTGTCCACCGACTCCTTGTCGGCGACGAACTGCTCGTACAGCTCGTCGACGAGCCACTCGTTCGCACCGAATTCGCCCGCGGTCTCGTCGGTTCCCGTCAGATGGCTCGACACAGCCGATCGCCCACTCTCCGTCGATAGATGCTCGTGTGTGTCGTGCGGGGCAGCCCTGCTCCGCACTGCCAGCCAGCCTAGCCGTTCCGCGGTGACCGTCCGCCGCGGGGCGGAGGCGGGTCGCGCCTCCCGGCATCCCGCGCGTGTCGGGCGGAGCCGTACAGTGGTGGGCATGAGGTTCTACGAGACGCGGCCGACCCACGACCTGACCTACTCCGACGTCTTCCTCGTCCCGAGCCGCTCCGGCGTGACGAGCCGCTTCGACGTGGACCTGGCGACGACCGACGGCACCGGTGCCACGATCCCGATCGTCAGCGCGAACATGAACTCGGTCACCGGCCCGCGCCTCGCCTCGACCCTCGCCCGACGCGGTGGTCTCGGCGTGCTGCCGCAGGACATGCACCTGCAGGACCTCGACGCCGCGATCCGCTGGGTCAAGGACCAGCCGGTCGACTTCGACACCGCGTACGACATGGGCGCCGACACCACGGTCGCCGAGGCGCTCGGGCAGCTCCTGCCGGTCGCCGGGCGCGGGGTCGTCGTCCGCGACGCCTCGGGGGAGTACCTCGGCTGCGTGCCGGCCACGCGACTCGGCACCGCCGGCCCGGACGCCACGCTCGGCGACCTGCTGCACGGCCCCTCCACCGCGATCGACGCCGAGGACGCCGGGACGCCGCGGCACGTGTACGACGTGCTCAGCGCCGCCGAGGTCGAGTTCGCCCCCGTCGTCCGGCACGGCCACGTCGTCGGCACCACCAGCCAGACGAGCGCCATCCGCTCCGACATCTACACGCCCGCCGTCGACGGGGACGGCCGCCTGCGGGTCGCCGCGGCCGTCGGCATCAACGGCGACGTCGCCGCGAAGGCGAAGGCCCTCGCGGCCGCGGGCGTCGACGTCCTCGTGCTCGACACCGCGCACGGTCACCAGGAGGGCATGCTCCGTGCGCTCCGGACGGTGTCCGCGCTCGGCCTCGGGCTGCCGATCGTCGCCGGCAACGTCGTCACCGCCGACGCCGTCGCGCACCTCGTCGACGCGGGTGCGACGATCATCAAGGTCGGCGTCGGCCCCGGTGCGATGTGCACGACCCGCATGATGACCGCGGTCGGTCGCCCGCAGTTCTCCGCCGTGCTCGAGACCGCCGCGGCGGCCAGGTCCCTCGGTGCCCACGTCTGGGCCGACGGCGGCGTCCGGTACCCCCGTGACGTCGCGCTGGCTCTCGCCGCCGGCGCGTCGAGCGTCATGATCGGCTCGTGGTTCGCCGGCACGCTCGAGGCACCAGGGGTGCTGCGCCGCGACGCCGCGGGCAAGGCGTACAAGGAGAGCTGGGGGATGGCCTCGGCCAAGGCGGTGCGCGAGCGCTTCGAGCGGCTCGACCCGTACGAGCGGGCGCGCAAGGCGCTCTTCGCCGAGGGCATCTCGTCGTCGACGATCTACCTCGACCCGGAGCGCCCGAGCGTCGAGGACCTGCTCGACATGATCACCACCGGCATCCGCAGCTCGGCGACGTACGCGGGGGCGTCCTCGCTCGCCGAGTTCTCGGAGCGGGCGCTCGTCGGCATCCAGTCCGCCGCCGGCTACGAGGAGGGCAAGCCGCTGCCGGTCAGCTGGTAGCCGCTCGTCGCGACCCACGCGGGGTCGCGACCCACGCGGGGTCGCGACCGGACGACGGACCGACGGGAGGCGCGGTGCCAGCTGGCACCGCGCCTCCCTCGCAGGCTCGGTCGGCGCGCCCCGCGCAACGCTCAGCGTTGCCGCTGAGCGGGGCGCGCCCGTCCGTCGGTCGCGGCTACCGCCGTCGGGTCGCGTCCTCGACGGTGCCGACGAGCTCCTCGAGGATGTCCTCGAGGAACAGCACGCCCGTCGTGCGTCCGTCCGCGTCGAACGCCCGCGCGACGTGGCGCCCGGCGGCACGCATGGTCGCGAGCGCGTCCTCGAGGTCCATCTCGGTGTAGAGCGAGATGAGCTGCCGGATCCGCTTCGGCGGCACCGGCACGTCGAACTCGTCGGGCCGCAGGTCGATGACGTCCTTGACGTGCACGTAGCCCGTCGGGTCGCCGTCGTCGCCGACGAGCACGTACCGCGAGAAGCCGCGCTGGGCGACGGCCCGCTCGACGTCCTCGGGGGTGGCGGTGTCGGGCAGCGTCACGAGTTCGGCCATCGGGACGGCGACGTCCTTGACCTTCTTCTCGGTGAACTCGAACGCCATCGCGAGCTTGCCGTCGTCGGTGAGCGTCCCCTCGCGGCGGGACTGCTCGACGATGGTCTGCACCTCCTCGACGGTGAAGGCGCTGACGGCCTCGTCCTTCGGCTCGACCTTGAAGAGCCGCAGCACGCCGTTCGCGACCGAGTTGAGCCCGACGACGACCCAGTGCAGACCGTGGCCGATGTACCAGAGCGTCGGCACGAGCACGAGTGCGGCGCGGTCCGGCATCGAGAACGAGATGTTCTTCGGGACCATCTCGCCGAACACCACGTGCAGGAACGACACGAGCAGCAGCGTGAACACGAACGCGACGATGCCGATGACCTCGACGCTCCACCCGGTCAGGCCGAGCGGGACCTCGAGCAGGTGGTGGATCGCGGGCTCGGACACGTTGAGGATGAGCAGCGAGCAGACCGTGATGCCGAGCTGGGTGGTGGCGAGCATGCGCGTGGCGTGCTCCATCGCCCACAGGGTCATCTGCGCGGCCTTCGACCCGGCCTCGGCGCGGGGCTCGATCTGCGAGCGGCGGGCCGAGATCACTGCGAACTCGGCGGCGACGAAGTAGGCGTTGCCGAGCAGCAGGACGACGAGCCAGAAGATGCCCCACCAGTCGGACCCGGCGGAGGCGGACTCCCCGGCGGCGAGGACGACCCCGCTGGACACTGCGGCGCTCATCGGGTGCGCTCCTTCGTGGCGGGGATGATGATGCCGGTCGCGGGACGCTGGCCGGAGCCGGCGGTCGCAGTGCCGCTGGTCGGCGTGCTGCCGGTGGCCGGGCCGGTGGTGCCCGTGCTGCCGGTGGGCGTGGGGTCGACCGGCGGCGTGTTCGGGGTCCACCGGATCCGGTCCACGCGGCGGCCGTCGAGGCGTTCGACGCGGAAGACGCCGTCCTCGAGCACGACCTCGTCGCCGACGACGGGCAGGCGACCGAGGGTCGCCATCACGAAGCCGCCGACGGTCTCGTACGGGCCGTCCTCGGGCACGGTCACCCCGGCGCGGTCCTCGAGCTCGTCGGGGCGGAGCAGCCCGGGGAAGGTCAGCCAGCCGCGCGAGCGGACGACGTCGATGCGGGCGCGGTCGTGCTCGTCGGACACCTCGCCGACGATCTCCTCGACGAGGTCCTCGAGCGTGACGACGCCGGCGGTGCCGCCGTACTCGTCGACGACGATGACCATCTGGTAGCCGCGGCCGCGGACCTCGGCGAGCAACGTGTCACCGGGCATCGTCTCGGGGACGCGCTCGGCCTCGGTCATGAGGGCGCCGACCGGCACCTCGGGACGCTTCTCGCGCGGGACGGCGACGGCCTGCTTGACGTGCACGATGCCGACGACGTCGTCGGCGTCCTCCTCGATGACGGGGAAGCGGCTGAACCCGGTGCGGCGGGCGAGGGCGATGACGTCCTCGGCGGACTCGGACACGCGGATCGTCGAGACGCGGGGGCGGGGCGTCATGACGTCGCTCGCGTCGAGCTCCGAGAAGGCGATGGTGCGCTGGAGGAGCGTGGCGGTGTCCTGCTCGAGCGAGCCCTCGGACGCGGACCGGCGCAGCAGCGAGCTGAGCTCCTCGGCGCTCCGGGCGCCGGAGAGCTCCTCCTGTGGCTCGATGCCCATCGACCGGAGCACGGCGTTCGCGGTGCCGTTCAGCACGGCGACGGCCGGCTTGAACACGGTCGTGAAGCCGATCTGCAGCGGGACGACGAGCCGCGCGGTCTGCAGGGGCAGCGCGAGCGCGAAGTTCTTCGGCACGAGCTCGCCGAGGATCATCGACAGCAGGGTCGCGATGACCAGCGCGACGATCGACCCGACGGTCTCGACGACCGCCTCGGGGAGCTGGGCCGCGAGGAACGGCGCCTCGAGCAGGGTCGCGATCGACGGCTCGAGCAGGTAGCCGGTGAGCAGCGTCGTCAGCGTGATGCCGAGCTGGGCGCTCGACAGGTGCGTCGACGTGACCTTGAGGGCGCTGATGACCGGGGTCAGGCCGGACTCGCCGCGGTCACGACGGGCCTCGACCTCGGCACGGTCGAGGTTCACGAGGGCGAACTCGGACGCGACGAACACGCCGGTGCCGAGCGTCAGCAGGATGCCGCCGACCAGCATCACGACGTCGACGGGACTCATTCCTCACCCCCCGGTGCAGGGGAGGAGGGGGTGCTCACCGAGTGAGCGCCGGATGAGTGGGAGGGCGAAGGTGCGTTCGGGGGATCGTCCACAGTGAGGGTCATCCTAGCGGGTGGGTGGTGCGGAGGCGGTGAGGACGTACAGGTCGCGGGGGCGCCCGTCCGGCGGGCCGGGAGGCACACCCCGCGTCGTCCCGTGGGCCTAGGCCGTGACGCGGGCGCGGTGGTACTGCTGCGGCTCGTAGTCGAGCGACACCCCGAGCTCGGCGGCGGCACGGAGCGCGAACGCCGGGTCGCGGAGGAACTCGCGACCGACCATCACGACGTCGGCCTGTCCGGTCGCGACGACCTGCTCGGCCTGGAACGCCGTCGAGATCATGCCGACCGCGATCGTGCCGATGCCCGCACCCCGACGGACGGCCTCGGCGAACGGGACCTGGTAGCCGGGGCCGACCGGGATCGCGGCGCTCGGCACGTTGCCGCCGGTGGAGACGTCGGCCAGGTCGGCGCCGTGCTCGGCCGCCCAGCGGGCCACCTGGATCGTCTCGTCGAGCGTCAGCCCGCCGTCGGTCCAGTCGGTCGCCGAGAAGCGCACGACGACCGGGAACCCCTCGCCGACCTCGGCGCGGACGGCGTCGACGACCTCGAGCAGGGCGCGGGCGCGGTTCTCGAGCGAGCCGCCGTACGCGTCGGTGCGGTGGTTGCTCAGCGGCGAGAGGAACTGGTGGAGCAGGTAGCCGTGAGCGGCGTGCAGCTCGACCAGGTCGAACCCGGCCTCGACCGCGCGTCGGGCCGCGGCGGAGAAGGCGAGCGCGACGACGCGGACGTCCTCGACCTCGAGCTCGCGGGGTGCGGCGTACTCGCCGAACGCGACGGCGGACGGCGCGACCGTGGTCCAGCCGCCCTCGGACACGGGGACGCTGCCCTGCGTCGTCGACCAGGGGCGGTGGGTCGAGGCCTTGCGGCCCGCGTGGGCGAGCTGCACGCCGATCGCGGCGCCCTGCTCGTGCACGAAGTCGACGATCGGGCGGAACGCGTCGCGCTGCTCGTCGTTCCAGAGGCCGACGTCCTGGGGGCTGATCCGGCCCTCGGGGACGACACCGGCCGCCTCGACCACGACCGCACCCGCGCCGCCCTTCGCGAACCCGCCGAGGTGCACGAGGTGCCACGTGGTCGGGACGCCGTCCTGCCGCTCGACCGAGTACTGGCACATCGGCGAGACCCAGAGACGGTTCCGGACGGTGAGGTCGCGGATGGTGATCGGTTCGAACAGGGCGTGCGTCACGCGGGAGCTCCTTCGGGGTCCGTGGGGCCGGGTCACCCGGCGCCGTGGTCATCGAACACCCCCGACCCGTGCGCGATTCCCCGACGGACCCCGGACGCGGCGTGCCCCGGACCCGGTGGTGCCCGACGCCGCGCGCCCGGACCGCGTCCCCGACCACCGCACGCCCGCACCGTCACGGACGTACCGTGGGTGTGGTGACCGACTTCGTGACCGTCTCCCCGTCCGACGCCGCCGCGTGGACCACCGCGCCGACCGGCGACAGCACCAAGTACCGCCGCGGGGTCCTCGGCGTCGCGACCGGTTCGGCCGCGTACCCGGGGGCCGCCGTGATGGGCGTCGACGCCGCCGTGCACACCGGGGTCGGCATGGTCCGCTACGTCGGGCCGGACCGTGCGACCGACGCCGTGCTCGCCCGCCGGCCCGAGGTCGTCGCCGGGGTCGGCCGCGTGCAGGCGTGGCTCGTCGGCTCCGGCATCTCGGCCGGCACGCTCGACGACCTCGACGAGCGCACCGCCGAGGCGTTCCGACACGCGTCCGACGACGGCGTCCCCGTGGTCGTCGACGCCGGTGCGATCCCGCTCGTCGACCTCGGCCCGCGCGCGGTGCTCACACCGCACGCGGGGGAGCTCGCCACCGTGCTCGGCGTCGACCGGGAGACCGTCGAGGCGGATCCACGCGGGTCGGCCCTGCGCGCCGCGGAGCGGACCGGCAGCGTCGTGCTGCTGAAGGGCTCCGACACGCACGTGGTCACCCCGGACGGGTCGGTCCGGCTCGTGGCCTCGTCGGCGACCCCGTGGCTCGCCGCCGCCGGCGCCGGTGACGTCCTGGGCGGTGTCCTCGGGGCGCTCGTGGCGACACGGGCGGGCCGCGAGGAACCGGGGCCCGAGGCACTCGCGCACCTCGCCGCCGCGGCGGCGGTCGTGCACGGCACGGCCGCGCGCCGCGCGTCGCGCGGCGGCCCCTTCACGATGACCGCGCTCGTGCAGCAGCTGCCTGGCGTGGTCCGCGACCTCGTCACCACGGGGGACGCGACGTCACCGGCGCCGGCGGCGGCGAGCCACGGGGTCGCCGACGAGGCCACGAGC
>NZ_MCIG01000026.1 GCF_001705035.1 Curtobacterium sp. UCD-KPL2560
GGTGGGCGGCTGGCGCCGTCGGTTCGGGTGGCCGGGCGGCGTCCATCCTGACACCGTGCCGCGCGCGCGTCCGAACCCCGCGGGGTCCGGACGACACGGGACGCAACATTGCAGGACGCAACAGTGTCGGACCCGAGGTGCAACGCGGGTGCGTGCCGGGTATTCCCCGGTGCGTCCGGGAGGCGCGGTGCGGCGCCGCTGGGCCGGTCGCGGCGCGCGGGTGGTCCGGTCGGGCGCGGGGGCGCGCCGCGGCTCAGGTGGTCGGGAGCGCGCGGGCGGCCCGCGTGGCGACGGCGGCCACGGCGAGCGCCGCGCCGAGGAACACCACCGCCAGGATCGCCCACCCGACCGTCCCCATGTCGATCGCCGTGACCGTGACGACGGTCGGCGCGAGCATCGCCGCCACGGCGTAGCCGGTGCCGTACACGCCCTGGTAGGCACCGATCCGGTCGGCCGGTGCGAGCTCGAAGCTCAGCGCCCAGCCGGCGGCGCTCGAGGTGATCTCGGCGAGCGAGTGCGCGACCGCCGCCACGACCAACACGGCCGCCGCGACCGCGACCGGCACCCAGTCGTCCCCGCGCACCCACCCGGCCGCCGCCCACAGCCCGCACGCGACCGCCATCACCCAGCCGGCGTGCCGCATCACCCGCGCCGCGCCCGCCACGGTGTCGGTACCGCGGCTCATCCGCACCTGGAGCAGGACCACGGCCACGGTGTTCACGAGCAGGAGCGGCGACACGAGCACGTCCGGTGCCACCGTGTGCTGGACGACCCAGAGCGGCACCGCGACCTCGAACAGTCCGAACTGCATGCCGAACACGCCCGTCAGGGCCGACACCGCGAGGAACCGCACGTCACGGTAGGGGCTGCGGCCCGCGGGCTCCCGGCGGAGGATCGTGCCGGTGTCGGTGCGCTCGGCGGGGGCGGGGTCGACGCGTGCCGCCCGGAGTCCGGCGACGAGGAACGCCGACGAGACGAAGAGCAGCCCCGACACGACCATCGTCACGCGGTACGCCTCGCCCGTCCCGATCGCGAGGGGGATCGCCGCGAGCGCCGTACCGACGCCGATGCCGACGTTCGTCACGGTGCGCATGGTCGCGCGCACCCGGACGCGGTCCGGTCCCGGGAAGGCCCGGCCGACCGCGGCACTGCGGACCGAGCCGCCGCCCTGCTGCGCGAGCGTGACGACCGAGGCCGTGAGGATCAGCGTCGGGAGGTCGTGCACGAGCACGTAGGCGACGAGCGCCGTGCCCTGGACGACGTGCAGCCAGACGAGCATGCGACGGGCGCTGTACCGGTCGGCCAGGTGCCCGAAGACCAGCGAGGACGCGACGCCGACCGCACCGGCCACCGTGAGCCCGAGGCCGACCGCGACCGGGGGGATGCCGACGATCGTGATGAGGTAGAGCGACGTCAGCGTGAAGAAGGCGCCGCGGCCCAGGGTGTCGACGAGCGTGACGGTGAGCAGGCGTCTGAGCGTGGTGTCCCGGCGGACGAGTTCGCGGATCGGGACCTGCTGCTCGGCGGTGCTCATCCCACAGTTCTGGCAGGGACGGGGGTGCCGTGCGAACGGATGTAGGTTCGGGCTTCATGATCCGCTACCGCCTCGAACCGTCGGACGTGTCGGCCGTCCGGTTCGGGATCTCGCCGCTGTCCGAACTCGGGCTCGGACTCCGCGCGTTCCGGGAGCCGGAGCGGTACCCGTTGCAGCGCCCGTGGACCGATCGCGTCGCGGGGGTCCTGCCGTTGCTCGACCGCGAGGTCCTGTCCGGGCTCGTCGACGACCGCCGGTGGGTGGCGGACTTCGTGAACCCGCGGCCCGACTCACCGCTGACGTCGTTCGACGACGAGCTCCGTGCCCTCGGTCGGATCCGGCCGGAGCGGCTCCGCGGGGACCTCGAGCGCGTGCACGGCACGGTCCCCGCGGTGTTCGCCGGACGCCACGACCGCGTGGTCGAACGGCTCCAGCAGGCCCTCGCGACGACGTGGGAGCTGTGCTTCGCGCCGTACTGGCCGCGGATGCGCCGCGTGCTGCAGGCGGACGTCACCCACCGCGGCCGGGTCGCTGCGCACGAGGGGGTCGGCGCGGTGCTCGCCGGGCTGTCCGAGAGCGTGCGGTTCGACGGCCGGCACGTGGACGTCCGCCTGAGCAGTCCGATCGCCCGGGACCGGCCCGTGCAGGGCGAGGGGCTCACGCTCGTGCCGTCCGTGTTCGTCGTCCGGGCGTCGACGCCGATCGACGACGACCTGCCCCCGACGGTGATGTACCCGGCCCGCGGGCAGGGGGCCATGTGGTCGACCGCGTCCCACCCCGACGCCGGAGCCGTGCGGGACCTGCTCGGCCGGACCCGGGCGGCGCTGCTCGAGGCCCTGGGCGAGCCGTCGTCCTCGACCGACCTGGCGATGCGCTTCGGGGTGTCGACGTCGGCAGTGAACCAGCACCTGCGCGTGATGGAGCGCGGCGGGCTGCTCAACCGCACGCGGTACGGCCGGGCGGTCCTGTACTACCGCAGCACGGTCGGCGACGCGCTCCTCCGGCGGGAGTGACCGCCGCCCCTCAGTCCTCGGGGTCGAGCCGGCCCAGCCACGAGCGCAGCACGTCCTCGAGCAGCCGCTGCTCACGCGCGGGGACCAGGTCGAGCAGTCGCCGCTCGTTCGCCATGTGCGCCGTGAAGGCCGCGTCGATCAGCTGCAGCCCGGCCGCTGTGAGGCGCACCGCCCGGCCCCGACCGTCGGCGTCGCTCACACGCCGCACCACGAGCCCGGAGCGTTCGAGCCGGTCGAGCCGTTTCGTCATCCCACCGCTGGTCACCATCGTGGAGGCGGCGAGGTCGCCGGCGCTCCGCTCGTAGGGTGCCCCGGCCCGACGCAGCGCCGCCAGGACGTCGAACTCCCCTTCGCTGAGGCCGTGCTCGGCGTACACGGCAGTGATCTCCTCGGTGAGCCGCGCCGCCAACCGGTGCAGGCGTCCGACGACCCCCTGCGGCGCGACGTCGACGTCGGGACGCTCGCGGCGCCACTCCTCCTGGATGCGCGCGACCCGGTCCTGGCGTTCGTCGTCTCCGTCCACGAGCACCACTGTACCTTCCCGGGAAGCTATGTTGTCTTCCATGGAAGACAACAATCGGTGGATCCTCGTCGCGGCGCTGGCACCCGTCCTGTGGGGCAGCACCTACTTCGTCACGAGGACGTTCCTCCCACCCGGTGCCCTCTGGGGCGGGACCCTCCGCGCGCTCCCGGCGGGACTCCTCCTGCTCGCGATCGTCCGGCGGGTGCCGCACGGCTCCTGGTGGTGGAAGGCCGTGGTGCTCGGCGTGCTGAACGTCGGCGGGTTCTTCGTGCTCGTGTACCAGGCGGCGCAGCTGCTGCCCTCGAGCATCGCGTCGACCGTCATGGCGACCGCACCGATCACCCTCGCGCTCCTGGCGTGGACCGTCCTCGGCGAGCGTCCGTCCGGGTGGCGCCTGGCCGGGGCCACCGTGGGCATCGGCGGCGTCGCACTGCTCCTCCTCGGCGGGGCCGGGCACGTCGACGGCACCGGTGTCGTGACGTCGGTCGCGGCGATGGTCGCGTCCTCGCTCGGTTTCGTCCTCGGCAAGAAGTGGAACCCGGAGGTCGGTGTCCTCCCGTCCACCGCGTGGCAGCTCGTCCTCGGGGGCATCGTCCTGCTGCCGGCCGCGTTCCTCGTCGACGGTCCGCCGCCCCACCTCGGGCCGGCGGCACTCGCGGCCACCGTGTGGCTCACGCTCGCCGCGACCGCCGTCGCGTACCTGACGTGGTTCACGGCACTCGACCACCTCCGCGGGGACGTGATCGGACTGGTCGGGTTGCTCAACCCGGTCGCCGGCGTGCTGCTCGGCGTGATGGTCGGTGGCGAAGCCCTCGGGACGCGTCAGCTGATCGGCCTCGGGCTCGTCCTGACCGGCATCGCCGGACCGCTGCTGCTCGGACCGCGGGGAACCACCACGGTGGCTCCCGCCGCGCGCGCACACCCCTAGCGGTCGAACAACCCACCGAGGAAGTCGCCGCCGAGGTTCGACGCCTGCTCCCCCAGACCGCCGACCTGCTCACCCAGACCACCGACCTGCTCGCCCAGACCGCCGGCCTGCTCGCCGACGCCCGCGACCTGCTCACCCAGCCCGCCGGCCTGCTCGCCGAGTCCGCCGAGGAACTCCCCGCCACCGGCGGCGATGCCCTCGAAGTCGACGCCGAGGTCCGCGGCACCCGCGAGGACCGGCCCGGCAGCGGCACTGAGGACCGCTCCCCCGGCGACGGCGACCGCGAGGCCGCCGACCGCCATCGCACCGGCACCGACCGCCGCGCCGCCCGCGAAGGAGCCACCCCGGCCGCCGAGGGCACGCCGGAGGAGTCCGGGCTGCGCGACCTCGGCGCGGGTCGCCGCACGGGCCATGCCGCCGGCGGAGTCGTCGCGCAGGTGCTCGTGCGGCGGCAGCTCGGAGTTGAGACGGTCCCGGACCTGCTGGCGCTGCTCGGGCGTGAGCCGGGCGAAGGCGTCGTGGTGGATCTGCTCGAGACGCTCCGGGGGCGCCGTGCGGAGCAGGTAGTCGTACTTCGCGAGGGCGACCGCGTCCGGGTCGGCCTGCCCGCGCTGCTGCGGTCGCTGACCGTGCTGCTGCTGCGGCTGTCCGTACGACTGCTGGCCGTGCTGCTGCGACTGTCCGTACGACTGCTGGGCGTGCTGCTGCGGCCGCTGCCGGTCGTCGCCCGTCAGCTTGTCCGCCGCGCCGCGGACGATGTTGCGCCAATCGGTCCCACCCGACGACTGCGGGGTCGCGGAGTCCGGGCTCCCCTGCCCGCGCTGCTTCTGCATCTGCTTGTCGATGACCTTCGAGGCCATGCCGAGGATCCGGTTGAGGTTCGCCATGACCCAACCTTTGTGATCACACATGTGAGCACTCAGCATCGCAGCCGTGCCCCAGCCGTCGAACGCCTGCGCATCCCCTGAGGCAGGCGTCGGCACCCGACAGTTCCCGCGTGGACACCCGCACGTGGTACATCACCGGACACTCCGGTAGTCTCTCCGCGGCTGCGGGACCGCCGGACCGCAGCCAGGCGGACGAGCGAGGCCCGGACCTGCAGCAACAGATCCGGGCCTCAGTTCGCCTTCCGAGTGGAAAGCCAGGGATGCATCACCATCCCCGAGCTCGTCGCTCGGATCGATGGTAGCCGAGCCCGCTCGGCACCGCATCCCTGACCGGAAGCTCCTCGTGTCCGCCGGCGACGACACCGGGAGGTCATCGATGTCGCGAGACGACGACGACCGGACCAGGCGTCAGGCGTTGTGGCTGGGGGTCGCGAGCTTGCTCGTGAACTCCGTCCGGCTCCTGGTCGACCTGCTCCGCAAGGGCTAGGGAAGGGGGTGCCCCTCGTCGCAGCCGGCGGCGAGGGGCACCCCCGCCGTCAGGCCAGCAGCCGCGCCAGGAACGCGTTGCGGAACCGCCCGGTCGGGTCGAGGGCCCGCGCGAGGGCCGCGAAGTCGTCGAGCCGCGGGTACGCCTCGTGCAGGCGCTCGACACCCGCTGCGGAGACCTTGCCCCAGTGCGGCCGAGGGTCGAACGGCGCGAGGACCTCCTCGATCCGCTCGACCGCCGCCGCGACGGCCGCGGGGTCCCGACGGAAGGTGAAGTGCAGGCCCACCGACTGCCGACCGGTCGAGGGCGCGAGCCACGCGGTGTCCGCGGCGATCGTCCGGACCTCGGCGGCGATGAGGATCGGCGCGAACACGTCGTGCAGCGGGCGGAGCGCCTCGAGCGCGGCGACGGCGGACGCCGCCGGGACGAGGTACTCCGCCTGGATCTCCGCGCCGGTGGACGGCGTGAAGGTCGACCGGAAGTGCGGCAGCCGCTCGGACCACGGCCCGGGGACGCCGCCCTGCTCGGTGACGCCGGCGGTGTCGTTCTCCCCGGGGTGCACGGGCCCGGTCGCGCGTCGAGCACCGAGCGCGACGAGGTCGACCGACGGCGCGTGCTCGTCGACGCGGTGCTTCGTCCAGACCTGGCGGGCGCCGCGGTCGTCGAACGCCGTGAACAGCGAGACCGAGTAGGCGTCCGACACCACCGCCTCGAAGTGTCCGAGCACCGCGTCCCACGGCAGGTCGAGGTGCACGGTCGTCGCGACCCGGAACGTCGGCTCGATCGCGAGCTCGACCGCGGACACGACGCCGAGCGCGCCGAGCGCCACCCGGTGCGCGTCGAGCGCACCGTCCGGCGAGGACGCGTCGACGACCGCGAGCGAGCCGTCCGCGCGGACGACCTCGAGTCCGACCACCGCCTGCGCGAGCGAGGGGTTCCGGACGCCCGAGCCGTGCGTCCCGGTCGCGACCGCACCGGCCACCGAGATGTGCGGCAGGGACGCGAGGTTCGCGAGAGCCCAGCCACGGGCCTCCAGGCCGGCGGCCACCTGCGCGTGCGTCATGCCGGCGGCGACCCGCACCACCCGACGCTCGGCGTCGACGTCGAGCACGGGCGGCAGCCCGGCGAGCGTGACCTGGACGGCGTCGGTGTCGGCGATCTCGTTGAACGAGTGCGTCGAGCCGAGCGCCGTCAGGCGCGGCGTGGCCGCGACGAGCTGCTGCAGGTCCGCCACCGAGGTGGGGCGGGCCAGCGCGGAGGCACGGTACGTGACGTTCCCGGCCCAGTTGGTGCGCGTCGTCGCGGCCACGGTCACGGTCCTAGAACCCGCGGTCGAGCCGGTGCCACGCCTGCTGCAGGCGGAGCTCGTCCGTGAACGCGCGGGCGGTGGTGTGCTCGTCGATGACCAGGAACTCGGTGCCGACCATCGTCGCGAGGTCCTCGACCACCTGCAGGCCCACGGCCGTCGTCATCACGGTGTGGTGCGCGGCCCCGGCGGTGAGCCAGGCCTCCGCGGCGACCGGGAAGGACGGGCGCGGCTCCCACACGGCACGGCCGACCGGGAGCTTCGGCAGCGCCTCGGTCGGGGGCACCACGTCGACGACGTTCGCGGTGAGGCGGAAGCCGTCGCGGGTGTCGGACAGCGCGACGACCACGGCCTCGCCGGCGTCGGCGGTGAAGACCAGGCGGACCGGGTCGTCCTTGCCGCCGATGCCGAGCGGGTGGACCTCGAGCGTCGGCGTCGCGGTGGTGAGCGTCGGTGAGACCTCGAGCATGTGGGCGCCGAGGATCTTCTCCGCACCCGGGGTGAGGTCGTACGTGTAGTCCTCCATGAGCGACGCGCCACCGGGAAGCCCGGCGCCGGCGACGTTCATCGCGCGGACCAGGACGGCGGTCTTCCAGTCGCCCTCCGCGCCGAAGCCGTAGCCGTCCGCCATCAGCCGCTGCACCGCGAGGCCGGGCAGCTGCTTGAGCGTGCCGAGGTCCTCGAAGTTCGTGGTGAACGCGGCGCTGTCGTTCTGCTCGAGCAGGGCGCGGAGGCCGAGTTCGATCGCGGCCCCGTCGCGGAGCGCGTCGTGGCGGTCGCCGCCGTTCCGCAGCGCCGGGACCACGTCGTAGTCGCGCTCGTACGACGCGACGAGGGCGTCCACCGCCGCGGTGTCCGCCTCCGCGTCCGCGACCGCGGCAGCGAGCTCGTTCACGGCCCAGGTGTTCACCTGCACGCCGAGCTCGATCTCGGCCTCGGTCTTGTCGCCCTCGGTGACGGCGACGTACCGCATGTTGTCGCCGAAGCGCGTGAGCTTGAGCGACCGGACGGCGGCGGCACCGGCCGCGGCACGGGTCCAGTCGGACACGCGCTGCTGCACGCGCGGGTCGGACACGTGGCCGACCGCGGTCGCGTGGCGGACGCCGAGGCGCGCCAGGGCGTACCCGAACTCGCGGTCGCCGTGCGCGGCCTGGTTGAGGTTCATGAAGTTGAAGTCGATGTCGCCCCACGGGAGCGTGACGTTCGCCTGCGTGTGCAGGTGCAGGAGCGGCTTCGTGAGGGCCTGCAGGCCGCCGATCCACATCTTCGCCGGGCTGAACGTGTGCATCCACGTGGTGACGCCGATGACCTTGTCGTCGCTGCTGGCCTCGATGAGCGCGCGGCGGATGCCGTCGGCGTCCTTGAGGACGGGCTTCCACACGAGCTTCACCGGCAGCGCTCCGGCGAGCTCGGCGTGCACGGCCCGGCTCTGCTCCTCGACCTGGCGGAGGGTCTCCTCGCCGTACAGGCCCTGCGACCCGGTGAGGAACCAGACCTCGTAGCTGTCCAGGGTGGCCTGGGGGTTCACCTGCGTCATCGCATGGCTCCTTCGGGGTTCTGTCCGTAGACGTTCTGGTAGCGATCGAAGAGTCGATCGACGTTCTCCGGCGCGATCGGGACGAGCTCGCCGCCCTGCTTCGCGATGTGCACGGTGCGGGCGACGTCCTCGCACATGACCGCGGCCTTGACGGCGTCCTTCGCGTCCTTGCCGATCGTGAACACGCCGTGGTTCTGCATGAGCACCGCGCGGGAGCGGTGGCCGGCGAGGGTGTCCACGATGCCGCGGCCGATCGAGTCGTCGCCGATGATCGCGAACGGTCCGACCGGGATCGGGCCGCCGAACTCGTCCGCCATCGCGGTGATCACGCAGGGGATCTCCTCGGCGCGGGCCGCCCACGCGGTCGCGTAGGTCGAGTGCGTGTGCACGACCCCGCCCACCTCGGGCATGTTCCGGTAGACGAAGGCGTGCGCGGCGGTGTCGGAGGACGGGCCGTGCGCGTTGCCCCACCCCTCGGCCGGCACGCCGTCGAGGGTGCAGACGACCTGGTTCTCCGGGGTGAGGTCGTCGCTCGACACCCCGCTCGGCTTGATCACGAACAGGTCGGTCCCGGGCACGCGCTCGGACACGTTGCCGCCGGTCCAGATGACCAGGCCGTAGCGGACGAGCTCGCCGTGCAGGCGGGCCACGCGCTCGCGCGCGCGGGCGACGGCCGCCTTCGTCTCCTCGGTCGGCGCGCTCGGCGCGGTCGGGGTCGGGTCCGTCATGCGGCTGGCTCCTGCTCGGTCTGGAGGCGCGGCTCGGCCTCGTCGGTCGGCTCGGCCTGGTCGGCCGGTGCGTCGGTGCGGGTGGTCGCGGCCGCCACGGCCTGCACGGGCAGGGCCGCGCGGTAGCGGTCGAGGTAGGTCCGGAAGCCCGCGACGTCGGTCGGGTCGGGTTCGGCCACGTGCACGGCGTCGCCGCCGAACACGGTGTCGGCCAGGAAGTCGGCGAGCGTGCGGTCGGTGTGCTCGAGGTACGCCGCGAGCACGGCGATCCCCCACGCACCGCCCTCGCCCGCGGTCTCCTCGAGGGCGACGGGGACGCGCAGGGCCGCCGCGAGCAGGCGCTGCGGTGCGCCCGGGGTCCGGAAGAGCCCGCCGTGCGCGGTCATCCGGTCGACCGCGACGTCCTCGCCGTGCAGGACCTCCATGCCGATCGCGAGGGTGGCGAACGCGCCGTGCACCTCGGAGCGGACGAGGTTGCCGAGCGTGAACCGGGCGCCGGGGGTGCGGAGGAGCAGGGGGCGCCCGTCCTCGACGCCCGTGACGGGTTCGCCGGCCAGGTAGTTGAAGGAGAGCAGCCCGCCCGCGTCCGGCTCGGCGTCGGCGGCCTCGGCGAGCAACGTCGCGTAGACGTCGTCGATCGCGACGGCTGCGCCGCCCGTGCGCTCGCTCGTCGCCTGGGCGAAGCGGCCGAACACCCGTGCCCACGCGGCGATCTCGCTCGCGCCGTTGTTGCAGTGCACCATCGCGACGGCGTCGCCGGACGGGGTGGTGACCACGTCGAGCTCCTCGTGCGGCGTGCCGAGGGGACGCTCGAGGACGACCATCGCGAAGATGCTCGTGCCGACGCTGACGTTGCCGGTGCGGGGTGCGACGGCGTTCGTCGCGACCATGCCCGTGCCGGCGTCGCCCTCCGGCGGGCAGAAGGCCACGCCGGGCTGCAGGGTCCCGGTCGGGTCGAGCCACGCGGCGCCCTCGGGGGTGAGCGCGCCGGCGTCCTCGCCCGCGACGAGCACCTCGGGCAGCAGGGCGCGGAGGTCCGGGACCGCCTCGCCGAGCAGCTCCTGCGTGGTCGCCAGCATGTCGTGGTCCCAGTCACGGCGACCGGGCTCCCCCGGGCCGCTGTCGACGGGCGCGCTGTCGATCGGGAAGACGCCGCTCGCGTCGCCGACGCCGAGGACGTCCTGCCCGGTCAGACGGCGGTGCACGTAGCCGGCGAGGGTCGTGATGCCGGCGACCTGCGCCACGTGCGGCTCGTCGTCGAGGACGGCCTGCACGAGGTGCGCGATCGACCAGCGCTGCGGCACGTTGAAGTCGAGCGCGGCGCTCAGCCGTTCGGCCGCGGGGCCGGTCGAGGTGTTCCGCCACGTGCGGAACGGCACGAGCAGCTCGCCGTCCTGGTCGAACGGCAGGTAGCCGTGCATCATCGCGGAGACGCCCGCGGCGCGGAAGCTCGTCGGTCGGACGCCGTACTGCCGTTCGACGTCGGCGACCAGGTCGGCGTAGGCCGCACGGAGCCCGGTCTCGACGGCGAGGAGCGAGTAGGTCCACCGTCCGTCGACGTACTCGTTCTCCCACTCGTGGGACCCGGCGGCGATCGGGACGAGGTCCTCGTCCACCAGGCACGCCTTGATGCGGGTCGACCCGAGCTCGATGCCGAGCGTCGTCCGCCCGTCCTCGACCTGTCGTCGGCGGTCGTCGCTCATGTGTCCTCCTGAGACCTCGTCGTCCTCCGTGAGCGCTCACATCCTGGCACGTGAGCGCTCACTCGCGCAACGTGCGACTCGCCGTGCGGGCGGCAGGTGTCGCGTGGGGCCCTCGGCGACGACCAGCGCGGCTAGGCGCTGCGCCGCACCACCAGCTCGGGCAGCAGCAGCGTCTCGTCGCGCGGCTCGCCCTCGACCAGGGCGCGCACGGACTCGAGCACCCGCTGCCCCATCGCCATGAAGTCCTGCCGCACGGTGGTGAGCGGCGGGGTGAAGTGCGCGGCCTCGGGGACGTCGTCGAACCCGACCACCGCCACGTCGTCGGGCACCCGGAGGCCGTCGTCGGCGAAGGCGTGCAGGACCCCGAGCGCCATCTGGTCGTTCCCGGCGAACACCGCGTCGACGACCGCGGTGTCGATCTGGCGTGCGGCCGCGAACCCGCTCGCGGGGGTCCAGTCGCCGTCGAGCACGACGGGGGTCAGGCCGGCCTCGCGCATGATCCGCACGTAGGTGTCGCGGCGGACCTCGGACTCCTGCGACACGGCGGGACCGGCGACGTGGACGACGTGCCGGTGCCCGCGGCCGAACAGGTGCTCCATGACGAGGGTCGTGCCGGCGGCCTGGTCGATCGCGACCGCGGCGACGCTCGGCGCCACCGGGGTGCGGACCGCGTCGCGCTGCACGGCGTTCGCGACCACGACCGGGACGGTCACCGGGATCGTCAGCGACTCGAGGGCCGCGAGCACGCGGTTGTCGGCCGCGACGAGCACGATCGCGGCGACGTCCTGGGCGAGCAGCGTGGTGAGCGCGCCGGACAGGTCGGCGGGCCGAGGGGCGTCGGGCAGCGTGGACAGCAGCACGTGGTAGCCGGCGGACCGTGCGGCGCGTTCGAACCCGATCGAGGTGCTCGACGGCCCGTACAGCGCGTCGCCCGCGGTGATGATGCCGAGCGCCCGGCTCCGTCCGCCGGCGAGGGCCCGGGCGGCGGCGCGGGGCCGGTAGCCGAGCGCCGTCACGGCGTCGGTGACCTGCGAGCGGAACTGCTCGCGGACCGTCGGGTCGCCGTTGATCACCCGGGACACCGTCTGGTGGGAGACGCCCGCGCGCTCGGCGACGTCGAAGATCGTGGGGGCCTTGCGGCGTCTGCCGCCGGCACTCCCGAGCGCGGTCGTGGTCGTCACGTGGCAGAGCGTACCGCCCGGGTCGTCCGGCTCCGCAACCCCTCCGAGCGGTGGCGAGCGGGCCCCGGTGCCCGCTGCGGGAAGCCGCACGCCCCGCCGGAACATCCCGTCACCGCGACGGGGGAGTTGACACCCCGGCACGGAACACCCCATCATGTGAGCGCTCACACGAGCACATCCCAGCGGGGCACAGCAGCCCCAGCACCTGAGCGCGTCGACGTCGACGCGAGAGGAACAGAGGTACTTCGATGATGAAGCGCAGGATCATCGCGGGGGTCGCGGCCCTCGGCATCGCGTTCTCCCTGGCAGCATGCTCGGCCGGTGGCCGTGGTGCGACCGACAGCGGCGCCGGCAGCGGCGACAACAAGGGCGCGCTCGTCGGCGTGGCCATGCCCACCAAGGTCTCCGAGCGGTGGATCAAGGACGGCGACGCCGTCAAGAGCGACCTCGAGAAGGCCGGCTACAAGGTCGACCTCGAGTACGGCGACAACAAGGTCCAGCAGCAGGCCCAGCAGGTCAGCAACATGATCACCAAGGGCGCGAAGGTCCTGATCATCGCGTCGATCGACGGTGGCGCCCTGTCCGACCAGCTCGACGCCGCCGCCAAGGCCGGCATCAAGGTGATCTCGTACGACCGCCTGCTCACCGGCAACAAGAACGTCGACTACTACGTGTCGTTCGACAACGAGAAGGTCGGCGTCGACCAGGCCAACTCGCTGCTGACCGGCCTCGGGCTGCTCGACAAGGACGGCAAGAAGACGGACGAGAAGGGTCCGTTCAACATCGAGGTGTTCGCCGGCTCGCCCGACGACAACAACGCCACGTTCTTCTTCAACGGCGCGATGAAGACCCTCAAGCCGTACCTCGAGGACGGCACGCTGAAGATCGGCTCCGGCCAGGACGGCTTCACGCAGGCCGCCACGCAGCAGTGGGACCCGGCGACCGCCAAGGCCCGCATGCAGAACCTCGTCGCGAAGTCGTACTCCGGCGGCACCAAGCTCGACGGTGTCCTGTCGCCCTACGACGGCATGTCGATCGGCATCATCTCGGCCCTGCAGGGCGCCGGCTACGGCTCGGGTGACCGTCCCCTCCCGGTGATCACCGGTCAGGACGCCGAGGCCGCCTCGGTCAAGTCGATCATCGCGGGCCAGCAGTACTCCACCATCTACAAGGACACGCGCAAGCTCGCGAAGCAGTCCGCGACGATGGCCGAGGACCTGCTCGCCGGCAAGAAGCCCGAGGTCAACGACACCAAGAGCTACGACAACAAGGTCAAGGTCGTCCCGACCTACCTGTTCCAGCCCACGGTCGTCACGAAGGACAACTACAAGGAAGTCCTCGTCGACTCGGGGTACTACACCGAGGCCGACCTCAAGTAGGTCCTGCCCCATCTGACGGACAGGAGGCGCGGTGCCAGCGCGCACCGCGCCTCCTGTCCGTCTCCACCAGCGCGCGCACGCGCGCACGACGGAAAGGCGTCCACATGGCGGACACCATCCTCGAGATGCGGGACATCACCAAGACCTTCCCCGGGGTCAAGGCCCTGCAGGGCGTCAGCATCGAGGTCGAGCGCGGTCAGGTCCACGCGATCTGCGGCGAGAACGGCGCGGGCAAGTCCACGCTGATGAAGGTCCTGTCGGGCGTCTACCCGCACGGCTCCTTCGACGGTGAGATCCTGCTCGACGGTCAGCCGGTGAAGTTCGGCTCCATCAACGACTCCGAGGCCGCGGGCGTGGTGATCATCCACCAGGAGCTCGCGCTCAGTCCCTTCCTCTCGATCGCCGAGAACATCTTCCTCGGCAACGAGCGCGCCACCGGCGGGCTCATCGACTGGAACAAGACGAACCTCGAGGCCGCGGCGCTGCTCAAGCGCGTCGGGCTCAAGGACAACCCGGTCACGAAGATCGTGGACATCGGCGTCGGCAAGCAGCAGCTCGTCGAGATCGCGAAGGCGCTGTCCAAGGAGGTGAAGCTCCTCATCCTCGACGAGCCCACCGCCGCGCTGAACGACGACGACTCCGAGCACCTGCTCGAGCTGATCCGCACGCTGCAGGCCGAGGGCATGACGGCGATCATCATCAGCCACAAGCTCAACGAGATCAAGGCGATCGCCGACAAGGTCACGATCATCCGCGACGGCCAGACCATCGAGACCCTCGACATGCACGCCG
This sequence comes from Curtobacterium sp. UCD-KPL2560, assembly GCF_001705035.1. GTDB lineage: Bacteria > Actinomycetota > Actinomycetes > Actinomycetales > Microbacteriaceae > Curtobacterium. Next base: position 13,999 of record NZ_MCIG01000026.1, read on the forward strand.
GCGAGGTCTCCGAGGACCGCATCATCCGCGGCATGGTCGGTCGCGACCTGTCCAACCGGTACCCGGAGCACGAGCCGAAGATCGGCGAGGAGCTCCTGCGCATCGAGGACTGGACCGTCCACCACCCGCTCGACGCCTCGCGCGAGATCATCCACCAGGCCAACCTCACGGTCCGCGCGGGCGAGATCGTCGGCATCGCCGGGCTCATGGGCGCCGGCCGCACCGAGCTCGCGATGAGCGTCTTCGGCCACTCGTACGGCGCCGGCATCTCGGGCACCGTCTACAAGCGCGGCGTGCCGATCAAGACGAACACCGTGACCCGGGCGATCGACAACGGCATCGCCTACGCGACCGAGGACCGCAAGCGCTACGGCCTGAACCTCATCGACGACATCAAGCGGAACGTCTCCGGCTCGGCGCTCGGGAAGCTCGCCCAGTGGGGCTTCGTGAACGGCTCGAAGGAGACGACCGTCGCCGGCCAGTTCCTGAAGAGCATGAACATCAAGGCGCCGTCGGTGAACGCGGTGACCGGGAAGCTCTCCGGCGGCAACCAGCAGAAGGTCGTCCTGTCGAAGTGGATGTACGCCGACCCCGACGTGCTCATCCTCGACGAGCCGACGCGCGGCATCGACGTCGGCGCGAAGTACGAGATCTACACGATCATCAACCAGCTCGCGGACCAGGGGAAGGGCATCATCGTCATCTCCTCGGAGCTGCCGGAACTCCTCGGCATCTGCGACCGCATCTACACGCTCTCCGAGGGCACGATCACCGCTGACGTGCCCCGCTCCGAGGCCACGCCCGAGGTCCTCATGCAGTACATGACCCAGGAACGGGAGACCACCGTCAAATGAACGCGCTCAAGTCCGCCGCCGGCTACCTCACCGGGCAGCTCCGACAGATCGGCCTGTTCATCGCGCTGATCGTCATCGTGATCTTCTTCCAGGCGACGACCGGCGGGATCACCCTCGCGCCGATCAACGTCTCGAACCTGATCGTCCAGAACAGCTACATCCTCATCCTCGCCATCGGCATGGTGATGGTCATCATCGCGGGCCACATCGACCTGTCGGTCGGCTCGGTCGTCGCCTTCACGGGCGCCATGGCCGGCGTGATGATCACGCAGTGGGGCATCCCGTGGCCGATCGCGGTCGTCCTGTGCCTCGTGCTCGGTGGCCTCGTGGGCGCCTGGCAGGGCTTCTGGATCGCCTACTTCGGCATCCCGGCGTTCATCGTGACCCTGGCGGGCATGCTCGCCTTCCGCGGTGCGGCGCAGATCGTCCTGCAGAACCAGCAGATCTCACCCTTCCCGGACGGCTTCCGCTCGCTCGGCTCCGGCTTCCTGCCGTCGTTCGGCACCTCGGGCTACGAGCCGCTGACGATGATCCTCGGCTTCGCGGCCGCCGCGATCATGGTCGTCGTCTCGCTGCGCGGTCGCGCCACCCGCCGCAAGTACCAGCTCGAGAGCGAGCCGCTCGTGTGGTTCCTCGTCAAGCTCGCGTTCGGCGTCGTGCTCGTCGTCTACGTGTCGCTCCTGCTCGCCAGCTACAACGGCACCCCGATCGTGCTCGTCGTGCTCGGCCTGCTCGTGGTCGTCTACTCGGTCGTCATGCGCAGCGCGGTCTTCGGTCGCCACGTGTACGCGATCGGTGGCAACGCCCTCGCGGCGCAGCTGTCCGGCGTGAAGACCAAGCGCGTCACGTTCCTGCTCTTCGTGAACATGGGCGTCATCGCGGCCCTGGCGGGCGTGGTCTTCACCGGCCAGCTCAACCTCGCCGCCCCGGGTGCCGGCAACGGCTTCGAGCTCGACGCCATCGCGGCCGTGTTCATCGGTGGCGCAGCCGTCACCGGCGGCATCGGCACGGTGCCGGGCGCGATCATCGGTGGTCTCATCATCGGCATCCTGAACAACGGCATGTCGATCCTCGGTGTCGGCACCGAGTACCAGTCGCTCATCAAGGGCCTGGTGCTGCTCGCCGCCGTCGCGTTCGACGTGTTCAACAAGCGTCGGGCGGCGTCCGCGCGCAAGTAGGGGTCTCCCCTCCCCCGGATGGAGCAGGAGACGTCGGGTCGCCGTCAGGCACCCGACGTCTCCTGCTCCATCGCTGCGTTGCGGGGGCGTCAGGACGTCAGGACCGCCCACCCCGCGGCCGGGAGGCGCAGGGTCCCGTCCCGCAGGTCGCCACCGCCCGCCTCGACCCGCGTCGCGTCGGCCGCGGGCACCTCGACCGGCTCGTCCGCCAGGTTCAGGGCGGTCACCACGGCGGCGTCCGCGGTCGCGGTCCGGAGCACGACCGCGGTGTTCGTCAGGTGCACGACGTCGGTGTGCGCCCGGTGCAGCCACGGCATCCGCCGCCGGAGTGCGACGAGCGCCTGGTACGTGCGGGTCAGGTCGGTGGGCTCCGGCGGCACCGCGGGCAGCGCCGGACGCACCGCGTCGTCCCCGCCCTCGCGCTCCTCCTTCACGGCGGTCCAGCCGTACTCGTCGCCCGCGTAGACCACGGGCGTGCCGGCCACCGTGAACAGCACCGCGGCGGCGTGCGCGGCGAACCGCTCCCCCACCGCGCTCGCGATGCGCGTCACGTCGTGGTTGCCGACGAACGTGGTGGGGACGAACGTGCCGAGCAGGGCGTCGTGCCGCTCCACAGCGTGCGCGAGCTCGAAGCAGTTCCGGTCGGCGATGCCGTGCCAGATCCCCTGCCACAGCTCGTACTGCGTGACCGAGTCCATCGTCGACGCGGTCACGATCGCCGCGGCGTCGCCGTGGATGACCTCGCCGCTGCACCAGGCGTCCGGGAAGCGTTCGCGCACGCGCGGCAGCACCCGGGCCCAGAACGCCGGCGGCACCGCGTAGGCCGCGTCGAGCCGCCACCCGTCGACCCCGCGGTCGAGCCAGTACGTCATCACCTCGACGACGAGGTCCTCGGTCGCCCGGCTGTCGTGGTCGAGGGCGACGAGGATGTCGTGCCCCTCGAAGTCGGCGACGGGCACGGGGTCGCCCGCGCTCCAGCCCGACCGGTCGACGGCGAACAGGTCGACGGTCGGGGCGTCCGGACCCTGCTCCTCGAGGGCGCGGAACGCGGGGTGCTCCCGCCCGACGTGGTTGAACACGCCGTCGAGCAGCACCCGGACGCCACGCTCGTGCGCCGCCGCGACGAGTGCGGTGAGGTCCGACTCGTCGCCGAGCCGCGGGTCGACGCGGAAGTGGTCGACGGTGTCGTAGCCGTGGGTGCTGCTCGCCGAGACGGGCCCGAGCAGCAGGCCGTTCAGCCCGAGGTCGACCACGTGGTCCAACCAGCCCGTCAGCCGGTCGAGTCGGTGCTCGACCGGCCGCTCGTCGACGGGGGTGTCGGGGCGCACCGCGGCGTCGACCGCGCCGAGCGGGTACACGTGCCACCACATCGCGTGCTCGACCCAGGCGGGCTCCTGCCGGGGTGCGGGGCGGCCGGGGGCGTCGTCGTGACGGTCGGTGTCGGGACGGTCGGTGGCGGTGCGCTCGGTGTCGTCGGTCACCGGGACGATGCTGCCACCCGTACCTGGGCTGTGCGCCCGGGTGGACAGCGGGACGAGGATGGACGCATGGGACGAGCGATCAGGACGGCCGCCGACGCCGAGGCGGTCGAGCAGGCCCACGGCGAGCGCACCTGCGCCGCGTGCGGGCGACGGATGCCGTCCTCGGCGGGGCCGGACACGAAGTGGTGCTCGGCGGCCTGCCGGAAGCACGGCGTCGACGCCACCGACCGGGCACTCGAACAGCGCATCGACGAGCTCCTCGCGGCGCGCGCCCGGACCGCGAGCATCTGCCCGTCCGAGGTCGCACGGTCCCTCGAGCCCGACGACTGGCGGCCCCTGATGGAGCCGGCACGACGGGCCGCCCGGCGCATGGTCGCCCGCGGCGAGGTCGAGATCACGCAGCACGGCAGCGTCGTCGACCCGTCGACCGCGAAGGGACCGATCCGGATCCGGCGTCCCCGGTAGGGAACACCCGTCACCCGCGGGCGTTGCAGTCGGGGATGACCTCGACCACGCGCACCACCACCGACCAGACCTCCGACCGGCCCGAAGCGCTCGTCGTGGGGGCCAGCGGCATCACCGGCTCGGCGCTCGTCGACCACCTGCTCGACCTCGGCTGGCGGGTGACGGCGCTGTCCCGCAGGCCGCTCACCCGGGACGGCGTCCGGACCGTCGCCGCCGACCTCCGCGACCCGGACTCGCTCGCCGCGGCACTCGCCGACGAGCGGCCGACCCACGTGTTCTTCACCGCGTGGCAGCGCCAGGACACCGAGGCCGAGAACATCCGCGTCAACGGCGGCATGGTCCGTGACCTCCTCGCGGCGCTCGCACACGCACCCCTCGCCCACGTCGCCCTGGTCACCGGGCTGAAGCACTACCTCGGCCCGTTCGAGGCGTACGCCGCCGGGGTCGTCCCGGACACGCCCTTCCACGAGGAGGAACCGCGGCTCGACACCCCGAACTTCTACTACGCGCAGGAGGACGAGCTGTTCGCGGCCGCCGCGCGCCAGGGCTTCACGTGGTCGGTGCACCGTTCGCACACCGTGATCGGCCACGCGGTCGGCAACGCCATGAACATGGGCCTCACGCTCGCGGTGCAGGCGACGCTCGTCAAGGAGCTCGACCTCGACTTCGTGTTCCCCGGCAGCGCGGCCCAGTGGAACGGGCTCACCGACATGACCGACGCCGGACTCCTCGCCGAGCACATGGTCTGGGCGGCGACGAGCCCCGAGGGCGCGGACGAGGCGTTCAACGTCGTCGACGGCGACGTCTTCCGCTGGCGGTGGATGTGGCCCCGGCTGGCCGCGCACCTCGGGGTGGACCCGGCGCGGGTCGTCGGCTTCGCGGACCGGTCGCGACCGCTCGAGGAGCAGATGGCGCCGCACGTGTCCGCGTGGCCCGCGATCGCCGAGCGGCACGGCCTGGTGGAGTCGGACGTCACACGCCTGGCCTCGTGGTGGCACACCGACGCCGACCTCGGGCGCGAGATGGAGGTCGTCACCGACATGGGCAAGAGCCGCGAGGCCGGGTTCACCGGGTACCGCCGCACGGACCGCGCGTTCGCGGAACTGTTCGACCGGTACCGCGCGGACCGACTGGTCCCGTAGCCCGCGGGCCACTGCCTGGCGGTCGGCCGACCCAGCGGTCGGCCCGCGCCTGCACCGCCGGTCGTCGTACCCCGTTCTCGTGGACGGGGTACACGAACCTCCGGCTGGGCCGCGAGCGGGTGGGAGGCCCGTGGTTGTGTCAGGTGCACAGGCGCCGGGGTCCCTCGGCGGATCCCCGCAGGAAGGAAGCACCATGTCGCTCGCAGACAAGGCCAAGGACGTCACGCAGAAGGTCGTCGGCAAGGTCGAGGAGACCGTCGGCAAGCACACCGACGACGCCGAACTGACCCACCAGGGCCAGAAGGACCAGGTCATGGGCGAGGCTCGCCTCGACAAGGAGAAGGCCAAGGACGCGTTCGAGGGCAAGTGACCCTCGCTCGACCCTGACGCCCGCACCGTTCGTCGGTGCGGGCGTTCGTCGTCTCAGAACGCGTAGCGGATGCGGCAACTCGGCAGGTGCTCGGCGACCAGCTCGCGGAACCGCTCGACGAGCTGTCCCTTCATGCCCGACCGGTACCGGACGTTCACGGCGCCGTTCTGGGACACCTTGCGCTCCTGCAGGTCCGGGCGCCACAGCAGGTCCTCGGCCTTCGGGTGCCAGCCGAGGTTGACCTCGTGCAGCGGCTCGTTGTGGGTGAGGAAGATCACCTCGGCCGCGAGCTGCGCCTTGGCCGCCGGGGACAGGACGTCGTCGACCTGCCGGAGCAGCTCGGTCCAGTCGGCCTCCCACGTGGGGGTGAGGACGACGGGCGAGAAGTTGAGGTGCACCTCGTACCCGGCCTCGACGAAGTCGTTCACCGCCGCGATCCGTTCGGCGATCGGCGAGGTGCGGATGTCGGTGACCTTGGCCGTCTCGTGCGGCATGAGCGAGAACCGGATGCGCGTGCGGCCGAGGGGGTCCCAGTCGAGCAGGTCGCGGTTGACGTACTTCGTGGCGAAGGAGGCCTTGGCGGTCGGGCTCATCCGGAACAGGTCGCACAGGTCGCGGACGTTGTCGCTGATCACCGCGTCGACCGAGCAGTCGCTGTTCTCGCCGATGTCGTACACCCACGCCTCGGGGTCGCACTGGTTCGGCTCGGTCTTCGGCCCCTGCTTCGCGATGTTCCGCGCGAGGTGCGCCGTGATCTGCTCGATGTTCGCGAACACCGTCACGGGGTTCGAGTACCCCTTGCGCCGGGGCACGTAGCAGTAGGCGCACGCCATCGCGCAGCCGTTCGCCGTGGACGGGGCGATGAAGTCCGCCGAGCGGCCGTTCGGCCGGGTGACGAGGGACTTCTTCACGCCGAGCACGAGCGCCTCGGTCTTGATCCGGACCCACCGCTGCACGTTGCGCTCGTCGCCGTGCACCTCGGGGATCTGCCAGTGCGACGCGACCGGGACGATCTCGGCGTCCGGCCACCGCCCGACCACCTCCTGCCCCCGGGGCAGTGCGAGCGCCGCGTCCTCGGCGTAGATGCGTCGGACGTCGAGCATCGGGCGCACGCGTGGTTCCGTCATCGGCTCCTGTCTACCGGGCACCGCCGACACCGCCTGGCAGACTCGGGTCGTGCCCGCGAGCGAACCCGACGACCACTTCTTCGTCGTCGACGGCCGCCGGTGGCGCCGGACCGACCCCGCGCTCCCCGAGGACCTCGCCGCGGCGCTCCGGTCCCACCTCGGCCGCGGGCGGGGCGGGGTCCGGCAGGCGAAGCGCGCGGGCGACGACGCCGCGCTCGCTGCGGCCCGGCACCGGAACGGCCTGGCGAAGCACGGGCTCGGCGAACGCGGTCCGGAGTGGTGGACGCGCCCCGAGGCCGACCGGGTCGCCGACGCCCGGCGGGCGCTCGAGGAGCTCGACGCGCTCGACACTCTCGACGTTCCCGACTCGCACCGATCGTGACTGCGGCGATCCGCCCGCTTCAACTGGAGCGGGGTCTCGACGCTCAGGTCCATCACCGCAGCGGCCCTGCGGAGGTGACTTCGTCAGGTCAGTCGCGGATCTGGCACATCCTGCAAGCACGGTTCCGCTCTCACGACTTGAGGCACAGCTCGAGCACGGAGACCTCGTGTTCAACCTCGTGAGCCGAACTCGGAAGATCGTAGAACCGCCCCAGGAACTGCGGCGCGATGAGGTGAGCTGGTAACGGTGCTCTCCAACTGGCAAGACGGGAGACGACCAGATCGGATCGTGTTTCGATGATCGCGTCGATCTCCGAAGCGAAAGCCTCGGAGCGAGTCATGATCACTTTTTCTGCGTGCACACCGACCGCATCGACAAGCGATCCGTAGAGTCCGAATTCATCGCTCATGGTGACTTGCCCGACCCTTGGGATCACAGAACCGCTGGGGAAGTAAGGAGGGTTGCTCACTGCCACGTCGAATTCCTGCCCCCGCTCGAGGCTTCTGTAGTCGGAAAGCACGAACGCACCATGAACCACTTGATCGATCCCGTCGAAATTTTGCTCAGCAAGCCGAAGTGCGCTCTCGCTGAGGTCGAGCAGCGTGATGGCCTCCAGCCCATCGAGCGCGGCGATGAGGTTCAGTCCGACCACGCCCGAGCCGCAACCGACGTCGATCAGAGTCCGCGTCGACCCTCCAGCGAGGCGTGCGCGCGCCGCTCGCACCAGCCGGAAGGCGTCGAGCGTGATTTGATACGCACCGGGAGCCCAGACGATCCGCGTCTCTTCGAAGATGACCTCCAGTCTCAACGCAAGTCCGGACGAGACGTAGCGAACAGCGTCTGTCAGCAGAGACCGTGGGGCGCCTCGCTCGTAGCTCCTGACCAAGCGCCCTCCGTGGAACACGCGTGTCCGGACAGAGGAGAGATCCGATGTCAACTCGATCTCGATGTCGAACATCCGCCTCTCCTCACTTGAACACATCGGTCATGAGCAATGAGAAGAGCCGCATGTCCGTGCGGCCAGAACGAAGGACTCCCGCAGAGCGCAGCAGACCCTCTTCTCGGAAACCTGCTTTCTGAGCTACACGGGCTGACGCCGAGTTACCCTGCGCCACACGCAGCTCGACCCGATCGAAGCCGACCGAGAACGCGTAGTTCGACAAGGCCGCGACCGCACGGCCGGTGATGCCCTTCCCCCGCTCGTTCTCAGCCAACCAGTAGCTGACCTCTACGATGCCTTCCCTCCAATTCGGGTTCTTCAGCGACATACAACCGACGAAGGACCCGTACAAGCGAATCGCGAACTGAACCCCGGAACCGCTGAGCCGATAGGCCTCAGCACCCCCTTCGCACCAGCTACGAGCGATAGCCCGCGTGTACGGCGAAGGCAACGGAATCCAGCGATTCACCGTCTCGTCCTGACAGGCCAGGAAACAATCATCGGCGTCCTCGGCACGGAGAGGCGTGAGGGAGATCCCGTCACCGGCGTCGATCTCCTCAGCTGGGAGCACTTGCGCTTTCATCCTTGACCTCCATCAATCTCGTGGTTCTTTGCATCGCGAAGACAACCATGCACATCGCTGCGGACACAGCCGCTGCTCTGATCACCGGTGCCGGACCGATGCGCTCGGACAGCCCACCTACGACGAGGTACGAAAGCGGGAGGAGGAATGTCGAGGGGAGCATCAGCAGAGCGCTGGTCCGACCGAGCAACTCTGCAGGAATGTTTGTCTGCAGCACCGTGTCGAAGAGCACTTTTCCCAGCTCGAGACTCGCCCCGCCGATGCAGCACCCCAGGAGACAGATCGCGAGGCGCTCTTGAGCTACACCCAACAAAGCGACCCCGAAGAGGGCTACGAACAGGCTTGCGCGGACCGCTGCCCGTCCCCGCGCCAGAACCGGTGCGGACAAGGCACCGATCAGGCCGCCGATCGCGAAGGCACCGAGCACCGCCCCGAACGCACTCGCTCCCCACGCGTCTCGCACGAGTACTGGCCCGAGCACCGTCCATGCCCCGACCGCCAGAACCGTCTGCAGAGCCCCGGCCGTCGCGTACCGCCACAGCCAGCTGGTGCACAACAGAGCAGCCGCACCCTCGCGAAGGCTTCGCGCATAGGTTCGTGGAGTCAAGGCTGGCCGCTTGTCCGTCCCGCCGACGTACAGCAGCCGGCCGAGGAATAGTGCGCTCATCCCGAAAGCCGCGCAGTTCAGGAGAATCCCCCACACGGGTGCCACGATGAGCAGGAGGAGAGCTGCGAGTGCGGGTCCCGCGATCATGGTGGAGCTCCGTGCAAGAGAGGACAGGCTGTTCGCTGAAGCGAGATCGTCGCTCGCGACGATCGCAATCAGGAGCGCCCGTGCAGACGGGGAGAACACTGCCTCGGCCAAGCCAGTGACCAGAACGGCCGCGACCGCGACCGGGAAGCAGCCCGTCGATATCCCAACAGCCACGAGAAGAGTGGTCAGAACCCGCAGTAAGTCGGCCCAGATCATGAGGTTCCGTGGCTCGAGATGCACACTCAATCCCCCGAGCACGAGATAACCAAGGAAGAGACCGATCGCGCGAGCAGCGAGTATCTCCGCGACGCTCGAGGCGTCGCCGCCGTGCTCCAGCACCGCGAGACTCGCGACCACGGTCATGAGCGACGCACCCATCAGCCCCGTCACCTGACTCAACCAGAACCGCGAGAACGCCCTGTTGCGGCGCAGCAGTGCGAACTGATTCACGTGCTGGCAACCCCGATCTGCTCGTCGGCGAGCCGCAACAGGGCGTCGGTGCCGCAGTCCTGATAGGTCTTCGGCAGGTCAGCAGCGACGAAGCGGGCGGAGGAAGCCAAGATCGCCCCGAGAACACTCCGTCCGACGCTGAGGTTGGCGAGGAGCGCCTCCGATGTCCTGAAGGCGTAGCGCCCGATGTACCGCGCCTGCACTCCCTGGGGCGCGTCGCTCCTCCGCGCCCACTTCGCTTCCCCAGCCCCGATGTCCATCATGAGGGGGTCGAACTCCCCCGGCGGGAAGCGCTCGTCGTCTTCCAGGACGACTTCAGCCGACCGACTCAACCCCAGTCGAATTGTCTCTGTGAGGCGAGCCGCCGAGGAGCCGACCACCGGCAAGTTGAACCGTTCCGCGATCGCTGAGTAGCATCTCGCTCCTGCCGAGCCCAGACACAATTCGTCTGTATGCAGCACCACGACGATCTCGCCGACCGAAACTTCACGCGCGATCGATCGAGCGGGCGTATCTGCCTTCGCTACGGAGATACGCACTCCGCGGAGCCAAGGCTCGTGCTCGAAGGCAGTCAGCGCATCGTCACGGACCAGGATCGTGGTTTCCAATCCTTCAGTCTCCTCAAGCACCCACTCGAGCAACGCTCTTCCTGCGACCTGGACGAGCGCCTTCGGACCGGGCGACGAGACCCGGGTGCCGAGACCGCCCGCCAGGATGATGGCCCTCACCGGAGCGCCGAATCCATACGCGCCGTCACACCGGTGAGCAACTGCAGTGCCCGGGCATCTTTCGCAATCCGCCGGGACCGGTAGATCCGTCCCGAACTCTCGAACAAGCACTCAGCGATCCGCATACCGTTCGCCTCGAGGCTCAGGCCGGTCATGACTGCATCGATTGCTAGGTCGGCCATACCCGGACTGACGAACACCTCGGCCGCTCCGTCGATCGGAACGAGCGTCATACGACGGCGCAGGGGGTGACGTCGGATCCAGTCGCTGGCGATGTTCGGGTACTGGCTGACGACGGTGAGAGATCGGGTGACATCCTCGAGCTCTTCATCGTCGTCACGCCGCACAACGCACAACTTCGTGCGCTGGATGCCGAGGTCCTTCACCATGCGCAACTGCGACGCTGTCCCCGACTCGACGACGTAGTCGTGCGCGGAGACGCACGCATCCAGGGCGCCGCTCGCTACTAACCTCGGAAGGTCCGTGGATCTGGCGAGGACGACCAGGATTCCGTCTGCACGGAAAGTGAGACTCCTACTGTCGGAGCCCCATCCCTTCCAGTCGAGAGCCTCCCGCACTTCCGCACGCAACCTGCCCTGGTTCGGCACCCCGAATCGTAGAGCCTCTCTTCGCTCGACGCGTGGCAGATCAAGGAACGATCTCGCTTCACTCATCCACACTTCTTTCTATCTCGAACACCTCGCGCAAGTACGCCAGGCGATCGGTACCGAAGATGACCACTCGCACCGAGCCGATGTCAGGCCCTGCGTCGCCGGGCACTGCGAACAACACATCACTCGGCCGCTCTTCGAAACGTTCGCTCTGTTCGACGACCGGAACTCTCCTCGACTTGTCCCGAACTTGTACGAAGACAGTCCCCGATGTCGTCTCGTCGGACATCGGTAGGCGCACCAAGTGACGTTCACCAGCCAGTACAGGTCTGTCCACATCCAAGAAGGTCGCGGGACCATCGCCCTGGGCGGAAGCCCGCTTGACGCCGCAACCGCTGCACCAAGAGATCAACCAGCGCTGCGCCACACCGCTCGTCGTTTGCCAGACCGTCCCCGAACACATGGCGCAGAATCGTCCGGAATGTGTCGAGCTGCTCGGTGCGAGCCGCGCTCTACCGATCATCGCTTTCTGGAGAACGTCTCCGTGACCCGATCCTGACCCGAGTAGGCCCTCTTCGACGCAGTGCTCCCAGCCAGTCCTGATCGCGCGATGAATGCGATCGCGCAGGTCGGCCTGCGGCGTCGCTGCGGAGAAGTATGCTCTCGTCTCCAGTGTCGCGAGCCCGGATATCAACCTCCCCTGCTCCGCAAGTCGTCGGCCAAGCGCGCTGTTGGCGCCCACGTGCGCAACGGCGGCCAGGATGACCTCTTCGATGGCCCGTAATCGCTTCACCTGAGACGGCGCTCTCGTCGGGAAGGACCGTGGCAGGTTCGACGAGGCGTCCGGGTGTTCTTCGGCCTCGTCCCCCCCAGCGGGCACCAGGAGGACGTACGCGCCATCCACCTCCGGTAGATCGTTCAAGTTCTGGACGATGTTCTCGACCGAGTCACCGGCCATCCAGCTGTCCTCGATGACAGCGATCTGCCTTCGGTTGACGATCACCTGCCTCGTCGAAGCAACCACCTTCGAGAAGCCAGCTTCAAGGAGCGTCCACGCGAGACTCAGGCCCGGCGAGCCGAGCTGGGCTGCGAGGTTTGCGCTGTTGCAAGAAAGGAGGAAACACACGTCGCCTCGCATGTTCGCCGCAAACTTCACGCAGCGCACCGCTCGCGATTTTCGGCACGCCCCGCCTGCTCTGCAGCCGTCAGCCGCGCTGTGCGTGCCCACCGAGACGCGCGCGCCACACAGACACGAATCGCCGAGCAGGAGATGCAAGCCGTCGCCGTGGCCGGCAAGCAAGTACCCTCGCTCGGCCCGAGAAGCACGCCCTCGCAGTTCGAAGCGCGACTGCCAGTTCGGCGGGGGCGCCGTTGCAACGGCGAGAGCGCCGCCTGGAAGCCGGACTCGGACGTACGGGGGCTTGGAGTCGCGTCTTGCTCGAGATGCAACACCCTCCAGCTCATCGAAGGTCAGCCGCACTTCCATCGCCTCAGACTGCACGATCACTGCCGATCGCCTCGATCCTCGACAGAAGACCGTCGCCAACACTTCGCACCGTCAACAACTGCCTCCCGTAACGTTGCTGGAACCGGTTGGTGACGAAATCACCTACACGGCAATCGTCGACCGCTTCTCGCCGGGCCTGGATCGGTAGGACGGAAAGGCGAGATGCGTTTGCACGCATCTCATCGACGTACCCGCTGTCGACGAGATCGACATTGGCATCCCGAATCCCCCTGGCGGCGGGGCGCACCGCGAGCCCAGGATTTCGGGTCAACGCTGTCAGCGGTAGACGAACAGCTCGGGCGGCGAAACAGTTGAGGTGCACTGGCCGCCCTCGCCCATCGCACCACACTCGGCCGCGGCGACCCGAAAGGGCGCTGAGCCAAAGCCTGCTCGCTTCGGAGTCGACGGCGTCGAACACGTCCAGGAGCTTCGGTGCCCCCGCATCGATACGGCAGTCTTCGTGCGGCATCTCGGACAGGCGGACGGTGATCTCTACCTGAGTCAGCTCGTTGTCGACCCCCGGGCCGGCCACGATCACATCAGCGGCCCGGATCTGGTCGGCGTCGATCACGAGACGAATTGCAAGTGCTTCGAGCAAGGGACTCGTCAAGCCCTCATGAGAAGACTCGCCCAGTATGTCTCCCCCCGCATCGACCAGAACCACGCGCTCGTGGACGTCCTTCGAGACCAACGCGTTCAACACGCCGGCGGACCAGGACAAGTCGTCGACATCGAGCAGGTGCAAGCTCCCGGGTAGGTTCTGGGCCAGAGTGCGCACCTGATCCCACCTGCCGTCGATGGTGAACGTCTCAGGGTCGACCCGGCCATGAGCCGCTCGGTCTACCCCATGCAGTGCCGACCATGGGCTGTAGCCGGCAGACAGAGCGTCACGACGCCAAGCGAACGTGACAAAACTGTCGATCGGACTCACCTCAGAAAGGGCGGCAGCGACGATGAGATCGCCCGGCCCTCCGGCGGCCATGTACACGGTCACTGTTCTCCCCAGTGGTAGGGCGGCTCGCTCCCCGTGTCGTGGAGGGGAGCGAGCCGTGAATTCACCAGCTCATCAAGTTGCCCTCGGGAAGCTGTGCGATGTCGATCGACTCGATCTCCTCGATCAGCGCTTCAAGAGCGTTCTTCGTTTCCACGGCGAATCACCCCCCTTCTCCACTCGCGCCACGCTGTAGCGGCAGTCTCACCCTACTATTGTAGTACGTCACATGCCACATCTCGGTTCGTGGTCGTGGCTGCCCACGGACAGCGCGTTTGTCGAGGGGAGGTGGCGGCAGCCGTGTGGCGTCCATCGGCGGACGTCATCCTTCGTTCTCCACGACCTGCCCGGTCTGAGTGCTTCCGCCCGGCTCGGTCGAGTCGAACGGCGCCATGGAGTCGATTCGAGACGCAGAACTCAGGGTTACCTTCGGTTGACGTCGAGCGACTCGCGCCGCGGTCGGGATCGACGCGGAATCGGAGGATGTGTCGAGCCTGGACGACCGTCAAAAGCTGCCTGGTGCACACCGCCAGAACAGTGGTCTAACAGGTCCTCCGAGACGCTCGTACACGTCGAGTCGTTCCCCGTGGTTCTGCCGGCAAGCCCCGTCTCGGTCCGAGAGGAGAGGACGTTGGACGCCGGCGAAGGTGTTGTGAGATTGGCCTCGATGGGAGAGCAGGTCCGGCTGAACCCTTCGGGCTGTGCCGATCACGCGAACCGCGCAGGCAGCTACACCCGGAGTACAGCGCTTGGTTGCCCCCGGGCGTCGGCCTACGCTCGCGCTACGCCTCGGTGTGGCCGAGGTCGGGCTCGGTGAGCAGGCAGACCCGGCGTGCGGCCGACGCGTGCACCTCGAACACGACGACCTCGTTGCGGCCGGCCCGCAGCACCGGACCCGGCACGGCGAGGGTCCGCTGCGGCCCGCGCGACCAGTACCGGCCGAGGCAGAACCCGTTGACCCAGGCGACGCCCTTCCGGAAGCCGTCGAGCGACAGGTACCGGTCCCCCGGTTCCGCGAGCTCGAACGACCCCGCGGCGAACACCGGCCCGGCGAGCACGTCGCCGTCCGTCGGGACCGCGTCGGCGAGCAGGGACAGCGCGGTGGGGGCGATCGGGTCGAGGGCGAGCGGTGACGCGGTCCACCGGGCGACCGGGACCCCGTCGACGGCGACCCCGCCGAGCAGGCCCTTCGGCTCGCCGATGCGGGGGCCGTAGTCGACCCGCCCCTGGTCCTCGACGAGCAGCTCGAGCGTGCCGGTGACCGGCGGGAGCGCGACGGCCCGGTCGTGGTGCTCGCGTTCGAGCACGCCGACCACGACGCCGTCGACGGAGACGACCGCACGGTCGCGGACCTCGGTGCCGACGGTGAGGACGCCGCCGTCCGGCAGGTCGACCTCGGCGCGGTACAGGACGAAGCCGCTGGCCGCCCCGAGCGCGTCGAAGGTCGGCGGCTCGTCGTGCGTCGACCAGTCGGTGAGCGCGGGTAGCAGGGAGCGCAGCGACGCGACCCGGTCGAGGCGGACGGCGACGTCCGCGGCGGGCGCGGGGCGCGCCTCCCGGCCGGTGCCGGACGCACCCGGTGCCGACGCGACCGGTGCCGACGCGACCGGTGCCGACGCACCCGGCGCGGAGCCAGCTGCTCCGGATGCCAGCGCGGCGGGCGCGTCCTCGTCCAGGTGACCGGACCCGCCCGGCTGCATCGAGGCGGGCAGCGGCGGGACGGGCGCGTAGCGCTCGATCACCGCGCGGAACGCGTGGAACTTGTCGGTGGGGCGACCGGCCTCGTCGAGCGGGGCGTCGTAGTCGTACGACGTCGCGATCGGGCGGTAGACGCCCTTGTCGTTCGCACCGTTCGTGAAGCCGAAGTTCGTGCCCCCGTGGAACATGTAGATGTTCACGGAGCCGCCGGCGGCCAGCAGGACGTCGAGGTCCTCGGCGCTCGCGGACGCGGGCGTGGTGTGGTGGTGCTCGCCCCAGCTGTCGAACCAGCCGTCCCAGAACTCCGAGCACATGAGCGGACCGGTGGGCTGGGCCTGGCGCAGGCGGGCGAGCCGCTCGGTGGACCTCGAGCCGAAGGACCCGGTCTTGTGCAGCGACGGCAGCGACCCGTCCTCGAGCATGGTGCCCATCGGCTGGTCGACGCTCGTGAACGGCACGGTCAGCCCGACGTCGCGGTGCATCTGCTCGAGCTTCGTCAGGTAGACGGGGTCGGAGCCGTACGCGCCGTACTCGTTCTCGACCTGCACGAGCACGATCGGCCCGCCCTGGTCGACCTGCCGCGGGACGAGCACGGGGGCGAGCTGCTCCAGGTACTGCCGCACGGCGGCCAGGAAGCCGGGCTCGTCGCGGCGCACACCCACGGAGCCGTCCGCGAAGAGCCAGTACGGCAGGCCGCCGTTCGACCACTCGGCGCAGATGTACGGGCCGGGGCGGACGATGGCGTGCATGCCCTCGGCGGCGACGAGGTCGAGGAACCGCCCGAGGTCGAGGCCACCGGTCAGGTCGAACTCGCCGGGACGCGGCGCGTGGGCGTTCCACGCGACGTAGGTCTCGATGGTGTTGAGGCCCATGAGCCGGGCCTTGCGGATCCGGTCCTGCCACAGGTCGGGGTGGACGCGGAAGTAGTGGATCGCGCCGGAGAGCACCCGGTGCGGCTCGCCGTCGAGCAGGAAGTCGGTGTCGCCGATGGCGAAGCGCATGGTGTGACCCTCTCAGGGATCGGGGCCGTGCGGAAGATCCGCACGGCCCCGAGGTGGTGGTGGGACGTCTTACTTGCTGGTGACCGTGAAGCCCTGGTCGTTGCCGTACTTCACGAGGGCCTTCTGCCAGGCCTCGAGCCCGCTCTCGAGCGAGGTGCCGTTCTCGTACGACTGGCCGACGGTGTCCGCGTAGACGCTGTTCGCGTACACCTGGTAGGGCAGGTAGGTGAAGTCGGTGGCCGAGGTCTTCGACGCGTCGACGAGCACCTTGTTGATCTCCTGGCCGCCGAAGTACTCCGGCTTCTCCTGCAGGAACGCGCTGGAGTCGAGGTCGGCGGTGGTCGACGGGAAGCCGCCGGACTCCATGAAGACCTTCGTCGACTCCTTGGACGAGTTGAGCCACTTCAGGAAGCCCGCGGCGAGGGCCGGGTTCTTCGACTGCTTCATGACCGCCTCGGCGCTGCCGCCGTTGCTCGCGGTCTGTGCCTGGCCGCCGTCGTACGTCGGCATCGGGGCGACGCGCCAGTCACCCTTCGACTCGGGGACGCTGGCCATCAGGTTGCCGGGCATCCAGGCACCGGTGATCATCGTGGCGATCTGGCCGTTGCCGAGCTGCTTGTACCAGTCGTCGGTCCAGCCGGTGGTCTTCGACAGGAGCCCCTGCTCGACGAGCTGGTCCCAGGTCTTGGTCCACTTCTTCGTGCCCGCGTCCTCGAGGTTGATCGTGACCTGGTCGCCCTTCGTGGTGAAGGGGGTGCCGCCGGCCTGGGCGATCATGCTCGTGGTGAAGCCGGCGTCGCCGGAGTCCGCCGCGATGTACTTCGACGGGTCGGCCTCGTGCAGCTTCTTCGCCGCGGCGACGTACTCGTCCCACGTCTTCGGCACGGCGATGCCGTACTGGTCGAAGACCTTCTCGTTGTAGAACAGCGCCATGGGGCCGGAGTCCTGCGGCAGGCCGTAGACCTTGCCGTCCATCGCGACGTTGCTCCAGGTGCCCTTCGAGAACTTGCTCTCGAGCTTGTCGAAGCCGTACGACTTGAGGTCGACGAGCGAGTCCGACAGCGCGAACTGCGGCAGGGCGTAGTACTCGACCTGCGCGACGTCGGGGGCGCCCGAGCCGGCCTTGATCGTGTTCTGCAGCTTCGTGTACTGGTCGGCACCGGTGCCGGCGTTGACGATCTTGACCTTCACCTTGGGGTACTGCTTCTCGAACGCGGCGACCTGGTCCTTGGCCGAGGGGGTCCAGGACCAGTACGTCAGCGTGCCGCCGTCCTTGAGTGCCTTGTCGATGTCGCCGGACGAGCCGCCGGCGGACGAGCCACCGGAGGCGCAGGCCGCGAGGGCGATGGCGGCGGTGACGCCGATGGCGAGGGCGCTGAACCCGCGCCGGATGCGCTTGTGCATGGTGCCTTCCACTTCTTCGTGATCGGGGATGTTCCGTGGTGCAGGTGGTGCGCCGGTGCCGGACCGGCCGCACCGCGGGCGGTGCGGACGCCGGCCGGCGCCGGGTCGTGCGGTGGTGCTGCGGTGCGGTCCGGGGCGGACCGGCACCGTGCCTCCCGGCCGACGGTCCGAGGTGGACCGGCAGCCGGGTGGCGGGATCAGGCCTTGACGGACCCGGCCGCGAGGCCGGACTGCCAGAAGCGCTGCAGGAAGAGGAACGCGACCACGATCGGGATGATCGTGAGGAGCGATCCGGTGACGACGAGGTTGTAGATCGGCTGCGCGCCGGAGCCGGTGGCCTGCGCGTTCCACTGGTTCAGGCCGACGGTCAGCGGGTACCACTTCGGGTCGCTCAGCATGATGAGCGGCAGGAAGTAGTTGTTCCAGGTCGCGACGACCGCGAACAGCAGGACCGTCACGACGCCCGGGGCGAGGAGCTTCAGCGCGATGGTGAAGAAGATCCGAAACTCGCCGGCGCCGTCCATGCGGGCGGCCTCGATGAGTTCGGTCGGGATCGCGTCGATCGCGTAGGTCCAGATCAGGTACATGCCGAACGGGCTGATCAGCGACGGCAGGATGATCGCCCACGGGGTGTTCGTCAGGCCGAACTGCGAGAACAGCAGGAAGGTCGGGACGGCGAGGGCGGTGCCGGGCACCGCGATCGCGCCGAGGACGACCGCGAACACCGCGCGGCGGCCGGGGAACTGGAACTTGGCCATGCCGTAGCCGGCGACCGTCGCGAGCAGGGTCGCACCGCCGGCGCCGACGACGACGTACAGCAGCGTGTTGCCGAGCCACTGGACGAAGATGCCGTCGTCGTAGGTCAGCGTGTCGACGATGTTCTGCCAGAGGGTGAAGTCGCCGCCGAACCACAGGCCGAAGGTCGACAGGAGCGACGACTGCGTCTTCGTGCTGTTCACGAGCAGGTAGAACAGCGGCGCGAACGAGTAGACGACGAAGACCACCATTACCGCGGTCAGCAGGCCGGAGCGCTTCACCTTGCGTCCGTCGACAGGCTTGCGGGGCTTCCGGGAGGCGCGGCTCGTCACGGCGCGCGGGTCGCGCTGCGTCGTGGTCGCCTCGGTGACGGTCGCCGGGCCGGCGGGGTGCTGCAGGGTGCTCATCGGTTCTCCTGGCGGGTTCCGCGGACCTGGACGACGTAGGCGATCACGGCGGTGATGACGCCCATGACGATGGCGACCGTGGCGGAGTAGTTGAACTGCTGGCCGCTGAAGGACAGCGAGTAGGCGTACATGTTCGGGGTGAAGGCGCTGCCGATGACGTTCGGGGCCAGGGTCTTCAGCAGGTTCGGCTCGTTGAAGAGCTGGAAGCTGCCGATGATCGAGAAGATCGTCGCGATCACCATCGGGCCGCGGAGTGCGGGGATCTTGATCGAGAACACCGTGCGCATCGGGCCGGCACCGTCGAGCTCGGCGGCCTCGTACAGCTCGCCCGGCACCGTGCGGAGCGCGGCGTAGAAGATGAGCATGTTGTAGCCCAGGAACTCCCACGTCACGACGTTGCCGATCGAGGTGAGCACCCAGTCCGGGCTGAACGGCTGCAGCAGGTCGATGCCCATGGCCTGGTTGGCGGCACCGGTCAGACCGAACTGGTTGCCGTAGATGAAGCCCCAGATGAGCGCCGCGACGACACCGGGGACCGCGTAGGGCAGGAACACCGCGATGCGGAAGAAGCCGGTCCCCCACAGGCGGGCGCTGTCGAGCGCGAGGGCGGCGACGAGCGCGAGGCCGAGCATGATCGGGACCTGCACGACGAGGAACAGCGCGACGCGGCCGAGGCCGGACCAGAACTTGGCGTCCTGGAACAGCTGCACGTAGTTGGCGAACCAGACGAACTGGTTGCCGCCGATGAGCTGGTCGCGGAACAGACTGAGCCAGAGCGCGTAGCCGATCGGGACGATGAGCATGGCCACGAGGACCACGACGAACGGGCCGACGAAGAGCCAGCCGGTGAACCGCCCCCGGGGCTTGGGGCGGCGAGCGGTCGGCCGCGGGGCGGAGGCCGCCTCGGCCGGACGCGCTGCGAGCGTGCTCATGTGACTCCCTCGTCTGGTGCGTTCGTGTGCCGACCGGATCCGGTGCTGCTCGGTCCGTGGTCGGGGGACGTCGATGTTGACGTCAACATCGAACGTCGGAACCGTAGCATGGCAACGTCAACATGCGCTACCGTTCGGGAGTCCTGCGCCGTCGCAGGTCGGCACGGAACCCCGTCCGCACCCGTCACGGCCCCACAGCACCAGCAGCCTCGAGGAGCGCCCGTGTCGACCGACCTGACGGCTGGCCGCCGTGCGCCGTCGATGGCCGCCGTGGCCGAGGCCGCCGGTGTGTCGATGCAGACCGTGTCCCGCGTCGCCCGGGGCTTCGACAACGTCAGCCCGGACACCCGCGACCGCGTGCAGCGGGCGATGGACGAACTCGGCTACCGGCCGAACCGCGCCGCCCGGGCCCTGCGCTCCGGACGCTTCCGCACCATCGGCGTGATCATGTTCTCGCTCGCGTCCTTCGGCAACATGCGCACGCTCGAGGCGATCGCCGAGGCGGCCGTCGCGGCGGACTTCACCATCACGCTGCTGCCGATGGCGTCGCGCACCGAGGAGGGCGTCCGCTCGGCCTTCTCGCGCCTGCACGAACAGGCCGTCGACGGCGTCGTGATCATCATCGAGTCGCACATCATCGACACTGCCGAGGTCGTGCTGCCCGACGGCGTGCCGATGGTCGTCGTCGACTCCACCGGCACCACCGACCACCCCTCGATCGACACCGACCAGGCCGACGGCGCTCGGCAGGCCACGCAGCACCTGCTCGACCTCGGGCACGAGACCGTCTGGCACGTCGCCGGGCCGACCTCGTCGTACTCCGCCGCCCGCCGGCTCGCCGCGTGGCAGGACACGCTCGAACGTGCCGGCCGTCCGGTCCCGCCGGTGTTCCACGGCGGCTGGACGACCGAGCACGGCTACCGGGCGGGCCTCGAGATCGCCGACCGACCCGAGGTGACCGCGGTGTTCGCCGCGAACGACCAGACCGCGCTCGGCGTCCTGCGTGCGGCGCACGAACGGGGTCGCGCCGTCCCGTCGTCGTTGAGCGTCGTGGGGTTCGACGACTCCCCCGAGGCCGACTCGTTCTGGCCGCCGCTGACCACCGTGCACCAGTCCTTCGACGAGGTCGGGCGGCGCGCGGTCGCGAACCTGCTCGACCAGATCGACGGCGTCCCGGTGCGGGGCGAGACCGACCTGGTGCCGGTCCGGCTGGTCGAACGCGCGAGCACGGCACCGCCGCAGGGCTGAGCGGTGCCGGCGCGGGGCGAGCGGCTCGGCCGCGGGGCTGAGCGGCACCGCCGCAGGGCTGAGCGGCGCCGGCGCGGGGCAAGCCGGCAACGGCGCGGGGCCGATCGGCACCGCCGCCGGGACGGTCGGCGCCACCCGTCCCCTAGGCTCGTCCGATGGAACTCGTCGCCCCCGCCACCCGGTACTTCCCGTCGTTCCGCCGCGCCCTCGACGAGTGGGACGGCGCCCACCAGGACGGTGCCGGCATCCGCGACGCCGACGCCCTGACCGACCGCGCGGGCTTCGACGAGTGGGTCGGGCAGCTCCTCGACGAGGAGACCACGCCCGCGAGCCCGAACCACGTGACGTGCACGTACCGCTGGCTCGTCGAGGGCGACGAGTACCTCGGCAGCATCGCCCTCCGGCACGAACTGAACGA
This sequence comes from Curtobacterium sp. UCD-KPL2560, assembly GCF_001705035.1. Classification (GTDB taxonomy): domain Bacteria; phylum Actinomycetota; class Actinomycetes; order Actinomycetales; family Microbacteriaceae; genus Curtobacterium. The sequence continues at coordinate 35,426 of NZ_MCIG01000026.1, forward strand.
CTTCCTCCGCGAGACCGGCGGCCACGTCGGCTACGGCGTCCGTCCCTCCGCCCGCGGTCGGGGCCTGGCCGCCGAGGCACTCGCCCGGGTCGTCGTGCTGGCCGCCGAGCGCGGCATGCCCGAGCTCCTGGTCACCTGCGACGCCGCGAACCCCGCATCCCGCCGCACGATCCAGCGCGCCGGCGGCCGCCTGCAGGACGAGGTCCCCGGCCCCGACGACCACCGGCTCCAGCGCTGGTGGATCCGCACCGGCGCGCGCCACGCACCGGACGTCGACACGGTCGACATCGTCGGCGGACCCGAGCCGCTCACGGTCGGCATGCACGAGCACGACCCGGCGTGGGCCGACCGCTACCGGGAGCACCGCGACCGGATCACCGCGGCGCTCGCGGACCTGCCGGTCCAGGTCCAGCACATCGGGTCGACGGCGGTCCCCGGGCTGGCCGCCAAACCGATCGTCGACATCGTCGTCGCGGTCCCGGACGTCACCGACGAGGACGCCTGGCTGCGCCCCCTGCTCGACGCCGGGTACGAGCTGCGCGTCCGCGAACCGGGCCACCGGCTCGTCCGGACGCCGACCCGCGACACCCACGTGCACGTCTACGACCGCGGCGCGACGGCGATCGAGGACTACCTGCTCCTGCGCGACCAGCTGCGCCGCGACCCCGACGACCGGCAGCGGTACGAGGCGGTGAAGCGCGCGCTCGTGGAGCGCACGTGGGACGACACGAACGCGTACGCCGACGCGAAGACCGAGGTCGTCACGGCGATCCGGGAGCGGGCCCGCGCGGCGCGGTGACGTCGGGGTCGCGCACGGCGGGGACGTCGGAGCGGCGGGCGTCCGGACCGAGCGGGCCGGACGACCGGGACGACCGGACCGGGAGGGCCGGGAGGGCC